>JBBKXJ010000069.1:0-17695 GCA_037969395.1 Pseudomonadales bacterium | reverse complement strand
ACTCTTGGTACGATACTGTCAGATATGTCTGAATCACAAACGCGAAAAAATGAAAAGTTGAGGGTTGGCCTATTCGCCACTTGCCCTGTTGACCTGTTGCGCCCGGCAGTAGGCTTCGCTACGGCTAAACTGTTAGAACAGGCCGGCTGCGAGGTAGACGTACCGGCGCAAAGCTGCTGCGGCCAAATTGCGTACAATAATGGTCAACCCGACGCTGCTCGCAATATGGCCTGGACGTTGATCGACGCATTTAGCGATTACGACTACGTGGTGTTACCCTCCGGCTCTTGCGGCAGCATGGTCAAGTTGCATTACCCCGCGCTGTTCAAGGGCGATGCTCGGCTGCCGCAAGTGCAGGCTTTTGCGGCCAACGTGTTTGAGCTCACCACATTTCTCACCGAGGTTGTGCAGTTCGATCCGACGCAACCGAACTGCGATTTAAGTGGCACAACCATCACCTATCACGACAGCTGCGCCGGGCTGCGTGAATTTGGCATCAAACAGCAGCCACGAGATTTGTTGCGCACCTACGCCAACAGCACCGTGACCGAGATGGCCGATACGGAAGTGTGTTGTGGGTTTGGCGGTACGTTTTGCATTAAGTTCCCGGCCATCGCTAACCGCATGGTGGAAAGCAAGGCCAGTAATGCACGCGCAGTGAATGCTGATATGTTGGTTGGCGGCGACCTCTCCTGTCTGCTGCATATTGCCGGCAAAATGCGCCGTCAGGATGACGACCAGCAGACCCGTAATCCCGACGTGCGCCACATAGCTGAGCTGTTAGCCGGGGAACTTGAAACGCCACCGATTGGCGCAGCCCCGCGCAGCAAGGAGAAAAACGCGTGACAACCGCCAGCACGCAAGACAACTTTATCACCAGCTCGGACGTGGCGCTGCATGACCCCAATCTGCGCAGCGCGCTCGGTAAAGCACAAAAAGGTTTTGTAAATAAGCGCGCCGACGCTATCGCCGCGGTCGGCGACTTCGAGGCCATGCGCGACACGGCGCAGGCGATCAGGAAAAAAGCGCTGTCGCGGCTGGATGTGTACCTGCAGGAATTTGAAGCCAATGTGGAAGCCGCCGGCGGTCATGTTCACTGGGCCGAAACGCCGGAGGATATGCGTCGCATTGTCAAAGCCATCTGTGCGGATAACCAGGCGCAGTATGTCACTAAAGGCAAGAGCATGGTGTCGGAAGAGGTTGGCCTCAATGCCGCGCTGGAAGAGGCCGGGCTGACCGTGTTTGAAACCGACCTGGGCGAGTATATCATTCAGCTCGCGCAGGAAGCGCCCAGCCATATTGTGGCTCCTGCCCTGCATAAAACCCGCCAGCAAATTATCGACCTATTTAAAATCCATCACGATTTTGGCGAGCGCGATCTCGGCGAAATCAAGGCAATTGTCGACGAGGCAAGAGAGGTGATTCGCGAGCGCTTTTTAAAAGCCGACGTCGGCATAACCGGCGCCAATATGCTGATTGCAGAATCAGGTACCGCGGTCATCGTTACTAACGAAGGCAACGGTGACCTGACCTCCAGCCTGCCGAAAACGCATATCATCACGGCCAGCATTGAAAAGGTCGTGCCGACCTGGAACGACGCCAGCAAAATTTTGCGCGTGCTGGCGCGCAGCGCCACAGGGCAGGCTATTACGGCCTACACCACTTTTTTCACTGGCGCAAAACGCGCAGCGGATTTAGACGGCCCGGAAAACTTTCATGTCGTGCTGCTCGACAACGGTCGTAGCGAGATGTTGGGCGGTGAGTTTCACGAAATGCTGCAGTGCATTCGCTGCGCCGCCTGCATGAACCATTGCCCGGTGTACCAAAGCGTGGGCGGGCATGCCTACAACAGCACCTACCCCGGCCCAATGGGCGCAGTGCTAACACCACTGCTAAGGGGCGAAGAGCGCGATAATCTGCTGCCCAATGCGTCGAGTTTATGCGGTCGCTGCGATTCGGTGTGCCCGGTCAGAATTCCACTTAGCGGGCTGTTGCGCAAACTGCGCGATAAGCACCCTGCCAATACGCGCTTGGGCGGCTTGGCAGTTACGCTGTTTAGCTGGTTGGCCTGCCGCCCGGTGCTGTACAGAATGGTTAGCAATGCGGGCACGCACTGCCTGCGCATTGCCGCCTTCGGCAAGGGTAAAATTCGCCGCCTGCCGCTATTGTCGAGCTGGACTCGTTTTAAAGACTTGCCGGTTTCCGATGGCGGTTCGTTTCAACAACAGTGGCAGCAGCGGCGCTCATGAGCGAGCAACCAACCGCCCGCGCTGCAATCTTAAAGCGCATCAAGCACGCATTACAGAGCAGTGCCGGCGAGCAAGAGATTCCTCAGCCAGAATCTACTGCGCCGAGCACGGTGGCACAAGCAACCCTGACCAAAACGTTTACCGTTGCGGCACTGGCCGGCGGCGCCAGCGTCACTGAGATCGCCAGCCTCAATGAAGTGGCCAGTTTTATCGCTGCCAAAGAGTCTGCGTTACCGCTAAGCATCGCCCCGCAAGCAGAGCTTGCAAGCGTACCCTGGGCAGCAGAATCTTCACTGCAACTGCAGCAGGATTATAAAGGCAACAACTGTAGTGGCGTGGTCATCGCCGAGTCTGCCGCTGCTGAAACCGGCACGGTCGCGATATCTACCCATAGCTGCCCCAGCGGCTTGCTGTTTTTGACCGAGCGCCTGTTTGTGGTGCTGAGTAAAGCAGATATAAAAGCCGACTACGAAGGGATTTGGACCTTACGCGCCGGTCAGCAGAGTGCGGAAAGACCGCGCACCCTACATTTAATTAGCGGTCCGTCGCGCACCGCTGACGTAGAGCAAACGATTCAGATAGGCGCACATGGTCCGCGGCAGTTAGATATTTTGTTGCTGGGTGGTTAGCCAGGGATTAACTGCGGGTCAGGTCGACGGCACGTCCCTGTGCTGCAGTGGCGCCTCCTGGTGCTTCGATTGCACATTCCTGTGCGGCTGCGACACGTCCTTGTGCCCATTCCCTTACGTGACTCGAGTTTGTAGGCGCACACAATAGAGCGTCGCTCCATGCAGCACAATCGGGAGAACTACGTGTTATTTTTTTTAATTTTGCGGGTTTTACGTAGAGTGACTGCGTTTGTCCAGCGCTGTTTCGGCGATAATGCACATACGCACTAATTGAGCAACTGATTCCACTTTCATTTTTTCCATAATATGCGCACGATAAGTTTCGACCGTGCGGTCGCTGATCAATAGCTCCCGCGCCGTAACCCGGCTGGACTGGCCCGCCGCAATATAATCCAGTACTTCACGCTCACGCTCGGTGAGGGTGTTGAGGTTTTTTAGAATGCTCGACAGCTCACGATACTGTTCACGCATGTTCGCTTGCAGCGCCAGGGCGCCCTTGATGCTGGTCAGCAGCTCATGCTCTCGGTAGGGCTTACAAACAAAGTCGTACGCCCCCCTGCGCATCGCCGCCACGACCATGGGGATGTCACCATGGCCGCTGATAAAGATGATCGGTAGGTGAATATCGTCTGCCAGCAGCTTGTTCTGCAGCTCAACGCCGCTCATGCCCGGCATTAGAAAATCAAGCAATAGACAACCGTTGCAGTCACTGTCGCAGGCGTCAAGAAATGCGGCGGCGGAAGAGAACGTTTGGCAGGTCAAACCTACCGCGTTCAGTAGCAACTCCACGGCAGCCTGCGCAGCTTCATCATCGTCAACTATGTAGACGGTTTGCTCGACATTTTTCATCATAAACGTAGTGCGGTTTCAGGCGTTCGTAGTATACGCTGCAGCTCAAACCAGCCTCTATGTTAACAGGCGCCCGCGCAACAATGAGAGTTTTTTAGCTTGTATCGGTTTGGCGAGAAGATGCACATTTACATCATCAATTTCCTGCAACGCGAAGGCCGTGTAACCGGAAATCAGAATCGCCGGAATAGACTTGATGCGTTTGCAGCAGATGCAGCCCCATCCGCCGCGCAATGCGACGTTGCAGCGTAGCCTGTTTGTAATTGCGGAAGTCATGGCCGGTGCGGGTTTGCAGCACCGCCAGTATGGCCTGTAATTCGCCTCTGTCAGCCTCGGCCGCTGTGACTGGTGCCTGCTTATTCATCCCATTTACGTAGGGGTGGCGCAGGTAGTCGGCAAGCCGTTCGGCTATGGATTTGACCGGGCTGACGACGTCTATCAGACCGGTGGCGATAGCGCTGCGCGGCATGCCCTTGTACTGCGCTGTGGCGGGCGACTGGGCCATTGTCAAGCCATCGTGACCCTTGATCGCGCGTAACCCAAGCGTGCCATCGCTGCCGGTGCCCGAGAGCACCACGGCAATCGCCCGCGCTGCATGTTGGTCGGCCAATGACCTGAAAAGCGTATCAATCGACATACGCAGGCCGTGCACCAGCACCGGCTCACTAAGTGCCAGCGTGTACTCCTGCAACGTGAGATAAGCATTGGGGGCATAAGGTATATATGGTTGGGTTGGGTTGGGCCAGCATGCCGTTGGTTACCTGTACTGTGGGCATGGCGGTGCAGCGTGCAAGAATCTCGGCGGTGAGACTTTCGTGCCTGGGGTCAAGGTGCTGAATAACGACAAAGGCCGCGCCGCTGTCGGCCGGCAGATTCTGAAACAGGGTTTTGAGCGCATCAAGGCCTCCGGCCGATACGCCGATGCCGACAAAAGGGCAGCGCGAGCTTGTCATGTATTTTGGTGTACGGATATACCCGCCGGCGGAGTATTCGCGGCTGAAGTCGCTCCCACAGGAGCACGCGAGATTGTCTGCGAAGATCAATCGCGCACGCCGCCGTTGTCTACAGTGACTACAATAGTGGCGATTGAATGTCGGGACCCACTACTTTATTGCACGCAGACGGCTTATGACACGGCGAAATGAATTCGCGCGTCGCTTTTTTGTGGCTCACGCTGCGCGCAGCCTAAGGCGTGAAAAATGGCTTGCCTGCCAATTCGTCCGCCCTACCAGGAGGAATGTGCCAGCGATCGGCGCCGAGCGAGTGAGAGACTCACTAATCCAACGGCAAATAACGCCACACTACCAGGTTCAATCCCCTCATAACCGTTTGCGGTTAACAACAGCGCTAGTAGCGGTGCGCTGATGCTAACCACAAATAAGGCAAACGGCTGTTGTATAGCTCTTTGCATGCCTTTATCCCCTTCCCTAATGTTACGCGCAACTCCTGTTTTCTGCTGCGCAGGCCGTTTCCTGACCTTTCTTTTTCGAACGTTAAACCTTTATGCGGCCTGGCGCGCTCCTTGCCGCGTTGCGACTACCAGTTCATCAAACGCCGTTTGCAGACACTGTTGGTAGTGTTGCGGGTCCGGCAACAGCGTCGGGCAAGCCGTAAATGCCAGTGCGATTTCGCCCTCTTCGGCGGCGGGTTTAGTGGTGACCGTGTGCACCAGCCCCACCCCTGCAAGCAGTGGCCCGGCGTTAAAGCCGGTAACAAATTGGGCGCCCGCTAAAAACTGCCTGCGCTGCAGGCCCGGCACAGTGGTAACCACAGTATGGCGGGCGGCTGCAACCGCCTGCAAGAAGATGCCGGAACGCCGCGATAGATTAACCAGCCCGGAAAAAAGCGGCGCAGGCAATGCTTCGGCAGCAGCGACGGTAAGTCGGTCACCTAACGCCTGCGCAAAGGCCCTGGACTGGAGTGCCGCCTGCTGTACGGCGACGAGGCGTTGCAGGGGACTGCTGATGTCACTGCACAGCGACACATTCATCAGCCCCACGGCTTTGCTATTTTGCTGCGGTGCACCGCTGTGCTTGCCATCAAAGGGGCAGCCAGAGACCAGTGCGTTCTCGGGCAACTCATTATTTGCTTGTAAATAATGCCGCAATGCACCGGCTACCACGGTGAGCATTACATCGTTCAGCGTGGCGCCCGGTACCGCTGCCTTGATGCGGTACACGCTGCGGACATCTAAACGGCGCACGCCAACCACACGACTGGTGGAGATTTTGCCGTTGAAGCGTAGCTTTGGGTTAACGTCAAGGGGCGCAAAGGTGCCATCTTTCGCGCCCGCTCGGATGCGCTGCAACGCCGGCACGGTCTGCGTTGCCACACCGCTGAGTTTGCCCAGTCTGAGCAAGCTATTGCCGCAGGCACGACCGATTAATTCCAGACCACTGGGTTGCCGGTCGACACGCAGCGAGGATAGCTGTGGGCAATCCATTGGTACCGGGGTCAGGTCGTGCAACGCATTGTTGAGTTCAGCACCACCAACACCGTTTAAAGCAGCGCGATGGACTTTCAGCACCAGTGCAAAGCTGCCCTCCGGCACGCCTGCAAGGCCATCCAGCCCCGCAATGAAATATACCTCCCACAGTGGCTGCGCCTTGTTCAGCGGCTCGCTGTGCAGTTGTCCCACCAGTTTGCACAGCGCTCGCCAATCGGCCTGCTGCGGCAGGGCCAGGTGCTGAATATGCGATTCCACAGCGTAATCAGACGCTTCCAGCCAATACGGCCGGTCCAGCCCCAGCGGCACCCGCACCAGCCGCTGGCGTAAAATCGCCGACCAGGACAAGCGTTGTTTGAAGTGTGCGACGATATCGGCGTAGGTGACTTTGCCGTTGCGAGCAGTCGCCGTATTGTAAATATTGATACTCAGCATATGCTGCGGCAGCACGCCGTTTTCTGCGTGTAGAAACAGTGCGTCCTGTCCGCTAAGCTGTTGCATCTAAGCCCTCCATGGATGCGGTCGTCTGACTTTCGCGCATTGGGCGTTGCAGCGATCCGAACGTAGCTTACTCGGCGCTGCCAAATTGCAACATTCGTTAATCTTCGGAGTCCGGCGGGGAAAGTACTTAGGGATGACTCTGTGCGCCCGATATCTGCTCAGGCCCGGCGGCGATTGGAGGCGTTTCGTGCTGTTGCCGACGAGTTGCCAGCGTGGTCGGAATTGGCGGCAATAGCACCACGTTCCGAGGCCCAAAACACCCCTTCCACGGCCCGCATGCCTTTGGTTCTCGCGCGCAGTGCTTTAGCGCGGGCGATGTCTTCGCCGAACTCGCTGACTGAAAATCTGACGCTTTGGTATTGGCCACGTTCGGTTGGCCAGTGAGCTTCCCAGTACCAGGTCTCAACCTCTTGACCGTTGGTGAGAAAATAGCGTTTTGCATAGCGATAAACCCCGGTGGTGCCGGAATTATTGTTGGAGCGGATGATTGCGGAGAATTCCTTGCGGGTAATAGGCGGGTGTTTGGCTACTATTTCATCGCGATGTATTTTTGCCAGCTGCAAGGCTTTGCGTTTACCGCCATATTTTTTGTCGGGAAAGTTTTTGACGTGGCCCTTGCCGCGCCGGCGCAGGCTGACCCGCCAAGCGTGGGTGCGATGGATGTCGTCGTCAATACGGGAAATGCCATACATGGCTGTGTTTTGCTTGCTCACGTTGGGTCCTTTTGTGAAGTATGAATGTCAGTCAGCCGTTCAAAGCAAAAGTATGAACGCCTGCAGAATTTGTCTATAAAGACGAAACTAAGTTCACCCGGGGTTTCAATATTCACAAAACAGCTATGTACCCATGGAGGCGTACCAGGTGACATCGACCGCTACGTCTGTTGTGATAATGTATGAACAGCACTGGCCCAGCGGTTACAATTAGTCACAAATTCGCAACCAAATTAACCGCAATTTTGCAGCCGAATCTGTGCCATGCTTTGCGTATGAAAAAGAACTGCCTGGTCACACCCAAGCCGCTAGCAGCGACAGCCGTCGTGGCAGCAATGTTGATGGCAACACTGATGCTACTGACCACAACCGCCTGCGCCGCCGAACAACGCAGTTGGCAGCTTAATGTGGCACTCGGGTACGGCCAGCGCAGCAACCCGCTGGTAGACGGCGATAATATTGATATCTATTGGTTGGCCGATTTGGCCTGGTACGGGCGGCGCTGGTTTTTCGACAATGGCGATATCGGCTTTACGGTGTATGAGGGCGAACATGTCACGCTTAACGCCGTCGGCAGCCTGAACAGCGACCGGGTGTTTTTCTCGCATCTAAACGACGGCTTGATATCGGTGCAACTGCTAAATGACTTCGCTTCGGTGTCAAGTCAGGAGGTGCAACCGGTGCGCGACGCTGACCTGTCCCGGCAGCAGCTGGCAGCGCTAATCGATTCACCCGACCGCGACTATGCATTCGAAATGGGCATTGAACTGCTCAGCGACGGTGCCTGGGGATTTTTACAAGCGCAGTTCAACAGCGATGTAAGCGGCGTTCACAATGGTCATGAATTGTGGCTGAAATACGGTTACGATGGCTTTTACGGTCGCTGGCATCTGCAGCCCAGTATCGGCGTTAGCTGGAAAAGCGCCGAGTACAACAACTACTATTTTGGCGTGCGGCCGAACGAAAGCTCAAAATTTTTGCCCACCTACCGAGCCGGCAGTGGGGTAAACTATTCCGCTAAATTATCGCTAAGCTACTTGCTGACCGAGCATTGGCAACTGGTCACAACAGCCGAATTCGAAAAACTCAGCCACGACGCCGTCGCGAGTCCGTTTGTTTTTGAAGATTCCATCACGACTTATTTCGCAGGGGTTTATTATCGCTTTTGAGCACGTGCACACAGGTATAGCGCATATGCTGCGGTCGCGCTGCGTGCTGGCCACGGCGGCGAAACTGCTGTTGTTAACGTTACTGCTGTTGACGTCGCTGGGCGCGGCGGCGCAACAGCCCCCTCCGGCGGCGGAGCTGTCGATCAAGCCGAAACTGTGTGTGCGCGGCACAGAGATCGACCAATGCAAGCTAACCGTGAAAATAAAATGGACTGGCAACAGCAACGGAGCATACTGCCTGTACAGCGATATTGCGAACACGCCGCTGCGGTGCTGGCAGCGCGATGTCAGCGGCGAAATGCAGGATGAGGTTGCCATTACCGCAGACCTGCATTACTGGCTGGCATGGCAACCAAACGACGTTGAGCTGGCGCGACGCACGCTGAAGCTGTTGACTGCAAAGCCCGATGACCGACGTCGCTCACGCCGGCGACGTCACGTATGGAGTTTATTTTGAGCTCGCAGCGGCAACCGGAGGCGGCGATCGACACGGTGCGGCAAGCCGATATTTTATTAGTTGAAGATGACCAGCGGCTGGCCGAGCTGACCGCGGCCTATCTGCGGCAAAACGGTTTTTCGGTCAGCATTGAACATCGCGGCGACCGTGTGTTTGACCACTTCCAGCGCCTGCAAGTAAAGCTGGTGATACTCGACGTATTAAGACCGTGTGGGGCAAAGGCTACCTGCTGGCACCCGATGTTTGCCGAGACAACACGCCTGTAAAGTAACCATGCTGCAACTGCGAGGCAATCAACAGCTCATATTCCGCTCCTACGTGATCATCGCGTTCGGCGTCATCAGTTTGGGTTTACTGCTCGACTGGGTGTTGGTGCATGCCCTGCAGGAAGACGAAGAGCTGGAGTATCAGCCATGGCTTAACAGCACGTTCTCGCTGGTTGAAAACCGACTGCAGCAAACCCCTGGCGAGGACTGGAACGCAGAGATACAGCGGCTGACACAACAGCTCGCTATGCCCATTCACGTTTTGTCCAGCGACGACATCGCCGCCGGCAGTAGTGCTGCAGCCGCCGAGCTGCGCGCCGGCGAGATCGTGACGTATTACACCGCAGATAGCAGCAGGCTGTTTTATAAACGCCTTTCGCAATATGATAAAATTGTTAGCCTCGGCCCCCTCCCCCGCAACAGTCAGCAGAGCGCCAATCAGTGGTTGCGCGTATTCGTGCCGCTGCTGTTCTATACCTCCATCTTTTTGCTGGTGTGGGTGTGGATACGGCCACTGATTCGCGATCTGGATACGCTCAGTGCCGCCGCCGAAACACTGCAGCACGATCACCGCCAGTCGATAGCAGATGTTAGCAACATCACAACGATTCGCCCCCTGGCTGATTCGTTTCAAGCGATGACCCAACGCCTGAGTACTTTGCTTGCAAGCCAACAGGAGTTTACCAACGCACTGTCGCATGAACTACGCACGCCGCTGGCGCGCATCAAGTTTGGTCTGGAGCTGTTAAAAGACGATGTGCCGGCAAACGCGGATGCCAGGCTGCAAAATGTGCGACAAGACGTGCAGGAAATTGATGAGCTTGTCAGCACAATGCTTGATTATGCCCGCCTCGAACATGCCGATCTGGAAATACACTGGCAGGGTATTCCGGCTCAGCAGCTGCTCAATGCCACCGTGAATAAATTCCGGCCGTGGTCCGGCCCGGTGAGCATAGAGGTGGTCAACGAAGTTGGCCACGGCGAAGTAGAGTGCGATCCTTATCTCATGGGTTTGTCGCTGAGTAATTTTCTGAGCAACGCATTGCGTTACGCCAAAAGTAGCGTACGCATCCGCTTCGCCCGACTGGACCAAAGCTGGCGTCTGCAGGTAGACGATGATGGACTGGGCGTGCCCGTCGACAAACGTGGCGAGATATTAAAAGCGTTCGCGCGGCTGGACGACCATGCTGACCGCGACAGCGGCGGTTATGGCCTGGGGCTGGCAATTGTTAACCGCATCGCCGGCTTGCACGGCGGCTCGGTCAGCGTCGATCAATCGCCATTGGGCGGCGCCAAATTTACGTTGTGCTGGCCGGCTAAACATCTGGCATAACGTTGCTAGTGGCCAGCGCGAACCAGGGACTGGACGGAAAAGCTGCCGTGGAACCGCTCAACCAATTTCCGAATCTTGAATGTCGCCCGCACTGGCCTCAATATATTCCTGCAGTTTGGCCTCGGCCTGATCGCCAAAGAATATTTCGCAGGCTTCGCGCAAACCCGGTGCGTTGATAATATCCTGTCTGCGCACAACCAGAGATATCTTCGACCGGCGTCGTAAAAAATCTTCCAGCTTGGTGATCATTTCGCGGCGCGCGGCTTGCTCGATCTCGCAGCGTAAGTACTCGGCGTTCTCAATCAGCAGTCTGGCGCTGTCCGGGTCTTCGCGGATGGCTTCCAACAGCTCCATCGCGTTGGCGCCGTAGCGCCGCCACAGGCGTTGTGTTAGCGGTTCCGAAGAAGAGGGATCGGTCATGCCATCCAGGCCCATCAAGCGTGCCTGATGCAAAAATTCCTGCTTGACCGAGTCGCTGGGCTCGCCGTACCAGACCTTATCGGCATAGGGTAAGTCAATGCCAAAATCGGCTACCAGTTTCGCGACTTCATCACCGACGTTGATGCAGTCGGTAAGCTTGCCGCCGAATATGCTCAGGTGTTGATCCTCCACATTAGCGTCGATGGCGTGTTTGCGCGACAGCTTGACCCAGTCGGCCGCGCTGTCTGTATCTTCGGTTGCCAGCGGGCGCACGCCGCAACGTTCGGCAATTATGTCGTCGGCGGTTAGCGGGCGCTGTAGCCGCAGCAGCGTATTGATGTTGTCCAGCACGAACTGACGATCTTCAGCTGTGACACTGGTTTGTGGACTTTTGACCTGGGTATCGGTTGTGCCAATGCAAGTTTTCGGTCCCATCGGAATCACGAAAAACAGGCGCCCGTCGGTAGCGAAAAATGCGAGCACGCGTTGGCTCTCGGTCACGCGGTCAACAATCAGATGTATGCCCTTGGAAAACAGATGTTTGTGGCGTGTGTTCTGGTTAGCCAGCTGGTTGTGCGTATCCACATAAGGCCCGCAGGCGTTGATTAGCACTTTTGCGCGTATGCTGAACGTGGCACCGCTGATATTATCCCGCGCCGAGGTTGACCAGATGCCATCAGCCCGTTCAGCACCTAACGACTCAACATAGTTGGCCGCAACGCAGCCGTAATTAAGGCTGGACCTGATAAAATTAAAAACGAAGCGCGCATCGTTGTCGTACAGATAGCAGTCTGAATACTCAAAGCCACCGGCTGCGTTGACGGTATCAATCACTGGCTCCCGCTGTTTCAGCGCCTGCGCTGACAGGTAGCGCGGCGGCTGGGTAAAAAATCGGCCGATAAACCAGTACGCTATGGTGCCGAGGAACACAAAAAATGGCGGAAAACGAAAACCCTTCTGGATAGTCGTCAGAAAGCGTATTTCTTTCACCGTCGAAGGGTAGCTGCGCATCAGATGGTTTCTGCTTTTACACAGCTTGTTGACTAAAAAATACTCATGAGTTTCAAGGTATTTAATGCCGCCCCAGGCCAGGTTGGACGAGTTGGAGCTGGTAACACCGGCAAAATCAGCCCTATCGATGAGCGCGACTTTGGCGCCTTTTGCAGCCAGCGCCGCCGCCGACACAGCGCCGTTAATGCCGCCCCCCAGAATGAGTACATCATAGGTTTCGTTGCCAAGTCGGTTGATATTGCTTTGTCTTAAATTCATAGTGATTAACAGGTTGGGGACATACGGCAAACTCCCAGGTTAAATTGCAAACCTGGTGCGCCAGAAGATGAGCGTGACAGAAAGCGAAGCGCACAAATAACTGTGTCGTTCGTCGTAATTTTTAGTATATATCGAATTATTGTCGAAATAGGTAGTATATAGCTCAAAAGAACATCCGGTTGCTGTACCAGTGAAATCTTCAGTACTGAGGAGCGCAGTCAGGCGAGTAGCGCGGCCTAACAGTATTGCCTCTGTTCACGTCTTCGCTGCTTTAGACAACCTCCAGGTAAATGCCAGCCGCACTCCATTCAACATGCAATCTTATGCTCCGAGAACAAACGATTGTCCGGTAGATGAGAACAGTGCCGCGTTTTCGATGCGTATTTGTATGCTATAAATCCGTGTTTGACGAGCGCGGCAAGAATAGTATCTAAAGAGTACTGCACAGCTTGAAACAAGATGATCTAGTCAGCGTGGTGCCGTCCGCCCGGCGGCACAAACACACGGCTGCGAAAAACACTGCCCTGGTTACTGCCGTGGTCGCCACGATGCCAATGCTGGTGCCTGTCGCCGCCAATGCTCAGCAAGCTGTGTTAGAGGAAGTCTTCGTAACAGGCATCCGCAGCAGTTTGCAGCGAGCAATGGACATCAAGCGCGATGCGGCGGGTGTGGTGGATGCAATTTCAGCAGAAGACCTCGGTAAGTTTCCCGACCTCAATGTGGCAGAATCTTTGCAGCGCGTCACCGGCGTGTCGATTGATCGCGGTGGTGGTGAAGGTCAGGCAGTAACGGTGCGCGGCTTTGGGCCGCAATTTAATACGGTATTAGTCAACGGCCGGCAATTGGCTACTAACAGCGGTGGCCGCGAATTTGATTTTGCGGTGCTGGCAGCGGATCAGATCGTTGGTGCGGTCGTGTATAAAAGCAGCAGAGCCGATTTGCAGGAAGGGGGCATTGGTGCAACGGTGGGTATTGCGACGGCCAGACCGTTGGACAAGCCGGGCTTGCATGCGATCGGCTCCGTTAAAAGCATGTACGAAAGCCTCGCCGAAGAAGCTGCCCCTTCCGCATCTTTTTTAGTCAGCAATAGCTTCGCCGACGACAGGTTCGGCGTGTTACTGGCGGCGAGTCAGCAGCAGCGCGACGTGCAAATCAACCGCCTCGAAACGGCTGGCTGGCGTCCGGGACAAACTATTTCAAATAACGCCGGTGACACTGACCCCACCACGCGCAACGTGCTGTTTACCGACGCTTACATTCCACGCAACTGGGACCAGAACGTTGACCAACAAGAGCGTCGCCGCAGCAACGCCAGCCTGGCGCTGCAATTCAAACCAACCGACACTTTTATAATAACGCTGGATGGCTTTATCGCCAGGCTTAAAGTGGACTCTGTAGTGACCGGCCTGGCGTCGTGGCTTGAGCCGGATCGCGTGGGAAGCGGGACTATTGACGGTAACGGCACACTGACAAACTTCACCCAGGAAGTCGGCCTGCACCAGGGCAGCGGCGACCCCGCTACTGATTTTGTATCGCACACGCGCAGATCTCGTGATGTACGTAACCATGGTTTTGGTCTCAAGCTCGACTGGAACATTAACGAAAAATTGACGGCCAGCTTCGACGCTTCTACCTCGTCGGCGCAAGACGACCGCGCCGGCCGCGACCGTTTCAATGTCATCGGCATTATCAACAACTATGAGTTTATAGGCACTAGCGACACGCCAGGGGTTCTGCACGACGGCCTCACTGACGGCAGCTTGCCAGACCCGGCCCTCACCCGCCTGCACTACAATGACAAAGGCTTTCGACCCACCGACGAAGACGAGATCACCGAGTTCAAGCTGGACTTTGATTACCGCGCGGATGCGAGGAATTTTGAGGCGTTCAAGTTTGGCGCCTACCAACAGCGGCGGGAAAAATCCAGGTTTCAACTATTTGCCAACCAGTGCGCATTTTGCGGATACCGCACCCCGGCTCCAAACGACGAAATCGGGCTGGCACCGTTTACTGCCGCCAATTTTTTTCCGGGCCTGATTGATACTTACTATAGCTACGACGGTGACGCCTATGTGCAATTCCTGGAAGATGCCGGATTTCCGATAACACCGGTCTTGCTCAATAATCGCTACACGATCAATGAAGACATCAGCAGTGTCTATATGGATTTCACGTTCGCCTACGAACTGGCAGATATGCCGCTTACAATCAATTTCGGGGCGCGCTATGCAAAAACCGAAGTGGAAGTCGCAGCAGTGCAAAGCTCGATTGCCGATATAGTACCGACCACCGACAACACGTTGTTTAGCAATACGTTTGCACCGCCTGGCGCTATTAGCGACAGTGACAGTTACACAGACCTGTTACCCGGCGTAACCGCAACTCTGGGAATTACCGACGATATACTGGTGCGTTTCTCGGTTTACGATTCCATAACCCGAGCGACTATGTCGCAGTTGTCGCCAGCCACGACGTTTAATGTGCCACGCCGCCAGAACCTCGGCGCGCAGGGCGGTAATGCCGCGCTGCAACCTTTTAAAGCAAGAAATCTGGATGTCTCATTCGAGTGGTATTACGCTGCAGCCAGCAGCGCCTCGATCGCGTTATTTAATAAGGAGATTGATGACTTCATCGTTACTACAAGTGCTGAAGAAACGTATACCCTGTTAGACCGGCGTGCGGACAACAACTTCCGATGCAGCGAGGCCAATGCCCCCGTTAACCGCGCCGGTCAAAACCTGTGCGCACCCGACACTGTACTCGACCCCAGCCGGCCGGGGCTGGATGTTGTCGCTACTACAGAAGAGCTCAACGGCGAACAGGAAGTGTATACAGTAAGTCGCCCGCGCAATGCTGAAGCAGCGCGTGTCACTGGCTACGAAGTCGCCATCACCCACGTGTTTGATAACGGCTTCGGGCTTGCCGCCAATGCGACCATCGTCGACAGCAATATTAGTCTCAGCGCCGACACAACAGAGAGTTTTGCACTCGAAGGACTCGGTGACTCGCAAAACCTTATCGTATTTTTTGAAACGAGCAATTGGCAGGCGCGTGTTGCGTTTAACAACCGGGAGGGATTTCTACGCTATATTGATAACGCCTCAGTCGGTGGCAGCACCGGCGAACCCGTGAACACGAAAACCTTCGGTCAGTGGGATATTAGCGCAAGCTACGCCATCAATAGGCACTTCACACTGTTTTTCGAAGGCATCAATATCACCGAGGAAGAGCTGGTACAAACCGGCCGCTTCAGCAATCAGATCTTCAACGTTGAAGACAACGGTTCACGCTACGCCGTTGGGGTACGGGGTAAGTTCTAGGAGGCTGTCGGTCTTAGGCCAAATAGTACTAACAGGCGCGACATCGTTTCTAAAAAAGCAGATGATCTGCGATACTCGCTACTCTCAACGCTAAGCAATAAGGTAGCTAGCAATGCGAGTTTCACTTGACCATGCGTTCGTTTATCCAGCAATTGTCCCGGCTTGCGTTTTTCTTTTACTTGCGCTTGCGGGCTGCGCACATAAGCCGTTCGAAGCTGAAGCGCGCCGCTACGCCGATCACTCCGACCATTCTGACAAACATGCGCTGTATATCGACCGCAGGGGTTATGCCATTACCGAGGAGTTGTGGGCATCGAACCTGCTGGATACCGATACCTGGTACGGAGCCGACAGAAGCACGATCGAGGAAGACAGACTGGTCAGCGCAATCGGCGAGCAGGCGCAGAAGGAGCTAGCCGACTGCACCAATGGTTTGACCGATAACGCAAGCAAAAATAGCCGCAGCAACAGGCCGAAGAAAGAAATACTGATATACATCCACGGTGGCTTGAACACCAATACCAACAGCCTGCGTCGCACCAAAGAACTACTCTATAAAAAATCGCTTGCCAGCAAGTGCCGCTTTCCGATTTTTATCAATTGGCGCTCGGGGCCGTTCTCGTCCTACAAAGATCATCTCATCAGTATTCGACAGGGAACCGACGGTGGTTTGTTGGCGAAGGCAACTTCACCGCTGTACTTTGTGACAGATATTGCCCAGGCCGCAATAGGCGCACCGAAATCGTGGCTGGTGCAGAGTAAAAATGCTATTCGAAGCACTGTGACGAAAGATTTTTCAGACTACGACTCGCTGCAGGATTGCCGTGCGAATAGCGGACAGCAGTTTGCGTGCAAACCGTCATTCGAACTCGACTGCAAAACCGGCAAAAACAGAAGGGGATGGCGTACCGCGCTGTGGTGGGCCACCTCACCGGCTAAAACGGTTATCACACCGCTGACGTTTGAATTGGGCAAAGCGGCCTGGAACGTAATGTTGCATCGCACCAACTCTCTGCTATGGAAATCATGCAATCTGAAATCCGGGTGCATCAGTCGCGAAGACAATGCCAGGTCATATGAGCTCGGGCAAGGAGCGCTTGCCAAATTAATTCGCCGCATTGAAGCGATTACCCGCAGCGACGACGCTTACGAAATCACACTGGTTGGCCACTCGATGGGAACCATTGTGATCAACAGAATAGTAGCCGCCCTGCCACAACTACCGGTGCAGAATATCGTGTTTCTTGCCGCTGCAGATTCGATCCGCAATACGCAGTACGGCGCACTGCGCTATCTCAAAGACAACCGGCAGGCACATTTCTATTCCTGGATGCTGCACCCCGACAATGAAGCCAGAGAGTTGCCAGGCTGGGGTTTTGCGCCCAGCGGCTCGATACTCACCTGGATCGATACGATGTTTTCCACACCGGAATCACTGCTTGATTACCGTTTTGGCAGATGGGACAGCATTAAACACTTCCCGGTACTATTTGATGACGAAATTGCTGCGCGCACCCGGTTAATGGTTTTTCCCAGAGATAGACAAAGTGCACCGCACTCGCACGGCGATTTCAACCAATGTCAGTTTTGGAAAGTGGAGGACGTTGAGCGGGATTTCGCGAATCAGCAGGATTTTGAGAGTGAGCTGCATTCTGTGGCAGTGCAAGCGCGTTGAGGTTATGCCCTGGCTCGACTTTTGCTCTGGCACATGGCGCTGTTGAATCCACTGCAACGCAAATGCTGCTGGCCCGGGCATAACAATACATCGTTGTTGCTGCTGTGCTTAGCCGCCAAACAAATCCTTCAAATTAGGCATTTCCGGCATAGCTTCGGGCGTTTTGGTAATTTGTGAGGTTGCACCGGAGTCGCCGTATTCTATTAGCTCCGAACTGTGGGTACTCTTCTTACCGTTGCTGATAGACTCGCCTACGGATTTGATCATACCGAAGGGTACCTGGTCGGAGATCCATGCCGTATTGCTGCTGGTCACACTAAACGTCTTGAATACCACTTTCATTTCAGTAGCGCCGCTGCCCTCGATCTTGTGAGCCGGAAAGCTGCCGGCTTTTACCGT
>JBBKXJ010000068.1:0-4033 GCA_037969395.1 Pseudomonadales bacterium | reverse complement strand
CCGTCGGCGCTTTCTCCAGAGGAATACACTCCGCGACGCGATCGCGACCGTGGCGAACGGGATTTTCGCCGTCCGCCTGCCAGAGATCTGGGGTGAAGGCACGACGTCGTGCGCTTCGGACTCGAAAAAATTCGGGGCCTGGTACCAGAATCTCATGACCGAGTGGCACATTCGCTATGGCGGGCGCGGCATCATGATCTACTGGCACGTCGAAAAGAAATCAACCTGCATCTACTCGCAGTTGAAGCGCTGCTCGTCCTACGAGGTTGCGGCGATGATCCAGGGCGTGTTGCGCCACTGCACGGATATGACGATCGAACGGCAATACGTCGATAGCCACGGCCAAAGTGAGGTCGCCTTCGCGTTCACGCACCTGCTCGGCTTCGACCTGCTGCCCCGGCTCAAGGCGATCAATCGGCAGAAACTCGGGGTTTGTGACCATCCCGCCTATTTTATTAAGTGCCGCTACAGGCCGCGTGGTGACTGGGCTGTAGCGGCGTATAGAAATCAACCAGCAGTGATTTCACGCTAAAAACTCCCATATTCAGGCATAATCGTTTGCTTTTTGAGCAGGCTATATTATGTCAACGATCGATAATAACCGAAGAATCATCTTAACACCGACCGAAATCAGCGCACTGTATGCATTACCCCGGCTGACCCAGCCACAACGAGAACAATATTTTAGCCTCAGTGAGGCTGAATGGGATGAGGTCAATCAGCTCGAACAGCTCAAATCTAAACTCTACCTTATCCTCTCGATTGGTTATTTTCGGGTTAAACCCATGCTGGTCCGTTTCCGCATAAAGGATGTGAAGGAGGACATGAAATACATCGTTGATCGCTACTATCCCGCCAGCAAAACCCCTCGCTCACTGCCCTCACAATCCCATTGTTATTATATCGATAGAAAATTGTTATCGATGATGAACTACCAACGCTTGCGGTCTGATGAGATCAAGTCGACGCTGCACACGCACCTCGCCGATGTGGCAACGATCTATGCTGAACCGCGCTATGTGTTTGATGAATGCTTGTCGTTCCTATCGCATCATCGAGTGGCGCTGCCACCCTATACCGCCCTTCAAAAAATAGTGGGTAGTGTACTGGTGGGGGAACAACACCGAGTCGAGTCAATATTGACTCAGCATCTCCCCGAGAAAACAAAAACCCAATTGTCGGCGCTACTGACTCGTGACAATGGCATCTCCGATTTAGCACGCATCGAAAAGACCGCTAAAGACTTTTCCAATGCCGAACTACAAAGCGAAGTTAACAGCCACCTTCTGCTCAAAGAGCTCTACCTTCAGGCAAAGAGGGTGCCCGGCAAACTGGCGTTATCACCAAAGAACCTGGAATACTACAGCAGCTTGGTGCATTACTACAGCATTACAAAGCTACGGCGCTTTCCACCGGAACAGGCCTATTTGTATGTGCTATGTTATCTCCATTTTCGCTATCAAAACATCAATGATAATCTCGTTGCCGCCTTTGGTTATTGGGTCCGAAAACATCGCGAGAATGCGAAGCTGCACGCTAGAAATAAATCGCTCGAGCGTGCCGATACTTTGGTAGATCATGCCAATAGCATCTTGCCGCTGTTAAAGTTATTTACCGACGACGCCATTGCTGACAGTACGGTCTTTGGGCAGGTGAGAAAACGAGGATTTAAAGTCATTAAGCCAGTGGAGCTCGTTGAGTTGTGTGATTCTCTGGAGCAAAGCGCACAGGATAAGACCGAATCACGCTGGGCCTATTGCGATAAGCATCATGCGACCATTCGCAACCATTTGCGCGATGTTTTTCTGTGTTTGGATCTTGACCTGACCGATGCCGATCCTTCGCTAAAAAGGCAGCTTGAGCACCTGAAAAATGAATTAATCGCCCACGGCAAAATCACAACGATGGATCAACGCAGCCTGCCCAGGCGGGTTAAACCGTATCTCTGCCGCGATGGCGAAGTGAATGTACACCGCTATGAATGGTACCTTTATCAACGTCTCGATCAAGCATTGACGGAAGGCAAGGTATTTGTCGTTGAGAGCGAGAAAAACAAGCAGCTCGAAGACGACCTGATTAGCCGAAAAGACTCAAAAAATAGGGATAAGCTGATTTTAAAGACCGGGCTCAGCAAGCTGGTCACCCCGATAGAAAATACCCTGGATGCGATGGAGAAGCACATCCAAGATCGTATAGGCGAGGTCTGCGCCAACATTACCCAGGGTCACAATCGTTTCGTCGTCATACCCGACAAAGCGGATGACGTGACATGGTCCACTGCGGTGAAGAAATCCAGAAGTGCAGCGAATAATCCTTTCTTTAACCAGATGCCCATCAGCAGCATTGTCAGTGTGTTGGAGTACGTGGATCGTGAGCATGGTTTCCTGGATGCCTTTCGCCATATTGCCACGCACAAAGAGAAAAAAACCGTGTCTAAAACGGATTTACGAGCGTGCATTCTGGCGAATGGCACCAACTACGGGGTTGGGCACTTTGCACCGATCTCTGACCGCTCCTTTGCTGCGTTGCGAAACACAGAAGACAGTTATGTCAGTCTTGAAAATTTGCACAACAGTAATGATATCGTCGCCAATGCCGTCGCAGAACTGCCCATATTTGACTACTACAACGTAGAAGACGATCGCGTGTATGCCAGTATTGACGGGCAGAAATTCGAAACGCGCATTAACACCTTTAAGGCCCGCTACTCGTCGAAATACTTCAAGGACAAAGGGGTCTCTGCGATGACGTTGTCATGCAATCACGTGGCGTTGAAGACCACGATCATCGGCGCCAACGAATACGAAGGTCACTACGCCTTTGATTTGCTGTACAACAATACATCGTCTATCCAACCCCAGGTGTTGTCCAGCGATACGCACGGTGTGAATCAAGTCAACTTCGCCTTGCTCGATTTGTTTGGTTACACGTTTGCGCCACGCTATGCCAAGTTTAAAACAGTGTTCAATGACCTCTTTGCGATGGAGGTGAATGGTAGTGAGGGCGAACTGTGTTTAGCGCTCAAGAAACCTATTAACCGCAAACTCATCATAGAGGAATGGAATGCGATACAACGCATCATCTGCTCGTTGAGCCGAAAGACCGTCACGCAAAGCACGTTGGTGAAAAAGCTCAGCAACTTTAGCAAAAGTAACCGCACCCTTGCTGCATTAAAAGAGTACGATCGGCTCGTCAAAGCCTCCTACCTCTTGAACTACGTCGACAACCAGGATCTGCGCCGATTTGTCCAGCAGGTTTTGAACAAAGGAGAAGCGTACCACCAGTTGCGCCGTAAAGTCGCCTCCGTTAACGGTGATAAATTCAGAGGGGGTAGTGATACCCAGGTAGCAATGTGGAATGAATGCGCGCGACTCATCGCCAACTGCGTGATCTACTTTAACTCCGCCATCCTGTCGGATTTACTGGCGCGAGCAGAAAAGCGCAACGATGAAAAGACCAAAGAGATTTTATGTCGGGTATCGCCAGCGGCATGGCGCCGAATCAACATGAACGGCACGTATGACTTCATTGACACGCAGTCCATTGAGTTAGAGGAATTGCTACGCCATGTGTCTACCGACAGTCGGTACTTTGAAGATGCTCTAAACAGCGCAGAAATAGTACTATAAGTGATCAATTAGACCGCTTGCTAGCATTGGGTGAATATTAGGCACCGCTGCAGCCCAGTCACCACGAGGCCTGTAGCGGCACTTAATAAAATAGGCGGGATGGTCACAAACCCCGAAATCGCTGCCGGTACAATTTTTGGCGTGGTTCAAATTAGGTTACCACCTCATACCCACAGAAATGACTAAATAATAATCTGGTAGATTAGTTTTCAGTCAAATACGTTACTGTAAAATAGTGTGTTTCTCTACTAATTTACCGGGAAGCCATCTGTGACTATTGCCGTTCTCTCACCCTCTTTGTGCTCTGCTAAATCTATGCCGCTAGAGCGGAAAAAACGTGCTGCTCTTGAAGCGATATCACAGAAGAAAACAATCACTGAACTTGCTGATGAGCACAATACCAG
>JBBKXJ010000067.1:0-6636 GCA_037969395.1 Pseudomonadales bacterium | reverse complement strand
ACCTCAACCAGCTCGCCAACCGCCGGTAAGTCATTGCCTTCGGCTAGAATATAAGCGCCGCTTTCGGAAATATCGCCGGTGTGCAGGGTAAGATCACCTACCTGCGGGTGCGAAAGCGTCACTTCGGCGCGCAGTTTGTTGCGAATATGTACCCGTTTATTTTTTTCTGACATTATTTACCTCTCTGCATCCGCACATAATGCCCTATGCTAAATCTGCTGTGCAAGTACCGCTTGCAGACGATAGCATCAGCAAGGGGCACGACGGCGCACCAATCGCTGTGGTGCGCCTCGAAGTGCGTTACCTCAAAATGTAAATTGCCAACCAAGACTGGCATACCAGTCGGTTTCCATCTGCGGGCCGTCCAGATCCTGTTTGATCGGTGCGTTAAGCTCCAGCGCAATACGTTGCTGCTCGCTCGGCAGCACAAAATTGACGCCGACTGCAGCATCAAGGCGTTTAGCCGCCTGCCGGTCGGGGTCGGCAGTTTGTATCGGCGCTACGATTAATGGATCGATACCATCAATGTTACCACGGTCAAAATACTCCAGCCGCCCGGAGATGCTAACCAATGGCGCGACTCGGTAGCTTAGCCAACCGCTGAGACGATGTTCATCTCCCAGCGTGTAATCCTCGTCATTTTCGCCGCTACGAAACACGCTGCGCCACTGGCTGCCCCAGCCCCAGGCGGCATGGTTGTCGGTGTAGGTCAAGCCTGCGATCACATCGTAAGTTCCCGAACCGAGCTGCATGGGGTAAGGCAGGCGCGCCGCGGGGTGGGTGTTCATGGGGGTCAGTATCGAATCAGTTTCGTCAATGCTGCCGGTTGGCAGCGAGACGCCGGCGGTGATATGCCAGTGACTGGTGTTGCCGTCAAATACCTTAATCAGGGCTGCCAGGCTGGTATCGCCTATGCCGCTGGTTGCGGTGGTAAATGTACCTAAACGTGTAGTGCCCATCGGGCCCATAAACGTCACGTGCTGCATTTCCTTTTCAGCGTAGTTGACCATGCCCATGAGCGTCACGCGGTCGCTGGGTGCGTACATAGCGCCCAGCATATGCATTTGCATCGTCATTTTGGTTGGCACAACGCGCAGGTTAGGCGGCTGCATCGGCGGATTGGCGAAGCGGTTAGCTTCGGTGCTGACAATCGCTTCCGGTGAACGACTCGACGTGCCGTCGAGATTGCCCTGCATTTCCATATGCATATAGCGGTAGGAGAGCATAATTTCTCCCGTTTGATGGGTGTGGTCGCCCATCACGCCCACGGGGGCGTGTGAGTCGGGGCGAGTGTCAGCGATTAAAGTCGTACAGGCGAGCGAAGCCGTCGCACATGCGGCAGCGATTGAGAGTTTCATGTGGTGTCTCCAGGTAAGTTAAACGCAGATAGTTAGCTGTGCGTAACTCGTGGAGGCGCTCTGGGCTGGTTAGTATTCGGCTGCTGTGCTGACAGCCGAAGTGTGCTGCCAACTTCGTTGTATGCGGTACCTGTAGCATAGTCAATGCTTGCTTGACTGCTAAACGTGCCAGCAACTTTGGTGATGGTGAATGCAGAGAACGGGCAGTCAACGCGCCACGTTTCGTGCTGTAATGTTTCGCCGCTGGTGTGGTCAGCCTGCCCGGAATGGTTTGCATGCTGATCGCCGTGCAACACGGCCATTACAGCATTTGAAACACCGGTGGGGCACAGCTGCAGAAACCAGCCGGAGGACAAAGCCGCCGGCATATAGCCTGCAGGGAACACAGCCTGTATAAAAAAGAACGCAAGCGTGATGCTGCCGACCCAGTGACGATTAATAGCGCGTTGTTTAGCTGGTAGCTGCACTGCTCACTCGCATCGATTGGCCGCAACGAATTTGTCACGCGAAAAGCCGCTGCTCACGGCATGGCTATCCTCGAAGCATATCATAATCAACCTGCGGGTCCGCTGTGTGTGAATTCAGTTCGGCGCGCGCGCCGCGGGGGAGGATACGGATGCGGTACTGCAGGATTGGGGCTTTGACGAAAGCGAGGTTGTGAAACTGCGCGAGGCGGGAGCATTGAGCTAACGTTTTCCTATTAACCTTCTGATGCTGGCAGACTTTAATCAAAAGGGTTAAGTAGCTTGGCTCCAGTGTCCGCGAAATCGCGTACATTGCGCGTAACCAGAGTTAAATCGTAGGTTAGAGCGGTAGCCGCAATTTGTTTGTCAATGGAATTTTCGTGCCGTGGAACTCTCAACCGGCCCCAGACCTGAGCTTCGAATGTAGTGAAGTCGAGAAGGTAGTCAGCGTAGTTTTCGAGTAGTGTGTCCAGCCAGGATTCTAATTTTCTGGCTTGCTTTTCGTCACCGCGATAGCGGATCAATTCAACGCCACGGCGCAGTTCGCCAACGGTAATCACGCTGAGAAAAAGCTTGTGGTGTTCGGCAACTGCAGTTTTGAAAAATGTTTTAACGCCCGAATTTGCCCTGGTCTTTTTCCGACTCTCGCTTACAACATTAGTGTCAATCAAATACATGTGGCAGCTGATCATCCTGGTCGCGTTCAAAATCTGCGTCGTTTCCAACATCAGGCATTGACAGCAGCACCTCAGTAAAACTCTTTTGCACAGGTTTTATAAGCACCTCTTCAAGAATCTTTCGATGTTCGGCTTCAGCGCTGACACCAAGTCGACCGGCTCTCGCTTTAAGCGCTTTTACGATTTTCTCATCAATATTACGAACAACCAGGTTTGCCATTGGTTACCTCTTTGACTAAGTCAGTTGTTGATACGATGATAGCAATCATTATCAAGCAGTGAAATCATTGATAGCACAATTGGCCGGCGTCGATCCGTTCGCAATGCGCCGCGATCTACCGACATCGCAGTAACTCAGTATAATAGCGCGTTGCCAAACTAAGGATTCCACCGCCATGACCGTTAGAACTCGCGTTGCACCTTCGCCCACCGGCGACCCGCATGTGGGCAGCGCCTATGTTGCCTTGTTTAATCTGTGTTTTGCACGCCAGCACGGCGGCCAATTTATACTCCGCATAGAAGACACCGACGCCGTGCGCAGCACGCAGCAGTCGGAGCAGGCGATTATGGATTCGCTGCGCTGGCTGGGACTGGACTGGGATGAGGGCCCCGACAAAGGCGGGCCGCACGGCCCCTACCGGCAGAGTGAGCGCGGCGATATTTATCGCGACTACGCCAAGCAGCTAATTGACCAGGGCGACGCGTTCTATTGTTTCGCCACACCCGAAGAGTTAGACGCCATGCGCCGCGAGCAAATGGCACAAGGCCAACCGGTTAAATACGATGGTCGTGGCCTGAACTTGAGCGCAGCCGAAGTGCAGGCAAAGCTGGACGCTGGCGAACCCCACGTGGTGCGGATGAAAGTGCCGGTCCAGGGCACGTGCGTTGTTGACGATATGTTGCGCGGTACAATCGAAATTGACTGGCAGCAAGTCGATATGCAGGTGCTGATGAAAGCCGATGGTCTGCCGACCTACCACTTAGCCAATGTGGTAGACGATCATCTGATGGAAATCAGCCACGTATTGCGTGGCGAAGAGTGGATCAACTCCGCGCCCAAACATCAATTGTTGTATCAGTATTTCGGCTGGCAAATGCCGCAGCTGTGCCATCTGCCGTTATTGCGCAACCCCGATAAAAGCAAACTCAGCAAACGTAAAAATCCAACCAGCATTTTGTACTACCAAAAAATGGGTTACCTGCCCGAAGCGCTGCTGAATTATCTTGGCCGCATGGGTTGGTCCATGCCCGACGAACGCGAGAAGTTTTCGTTGCAGGAGATGGTTGCCGAATTCGACGTACAGCGTGTATCGCTGGGCGGACCAATCTTCGATATTACCAAACTCGACTGGCTCAACGCGCAGTGGATTCGCGAAAACCTTAGCGCCGACCAGTTCCTGCAGCGCCTGCAAGTGTGGGGGCTGAACGAGCAACGACTGGCCGAAGCCTTGCCGCATGTGCAACAACGAATTGACAAATTCAGCGACGTAGCGCCAAAAATTGCTTTTCTGTTTGGCGGCATGCTGGACATCGCCGAGGAGGATTTTGCTGCCAACAAGCTGCCGCTGGACCAGCAGGTCAAAATACTGCAGTTTTCCCTGTGGCGGTTGGATCAATTGCAAGACTGGCAGCGCGATGTGTTGTTTGCCGAGTTCAAAAACCTCGCCGAGCAGATGGAGATCAAGCTACAGCTATTTCTGGCACCGGTGTTTGTCGCCATTGCCGGCAGCACCGCGAGCTTTTCTATCAATGACGCCATGGCGCTGCTTGGCCCGGATATGAGCCGTGCCCGTCTGCGGCACGCGATTGATACGCTGGGAGGAGTGTCTAAAAAGCAGACGAAGAAGCTGGAGAAAGAGTTCGCGCAGTTGTAGTGTTAGAGCCCTGTATAGACGCGAGCATCAAGTCGATTTGCCAGACTCCGCCTCACTTCGAATTAACCGTCCGAGCCGCTGAGCGGTTTCCGTGCGTAACCTGTGTTGCTGAGCGTCCGGCATGTCGAGCAATTGCGACTCCAACAGCAGATGTGCGTAGCCGTGGATGAAGCACCAGGCAACCAGAATATCGCCCAGCAGTGCATGCGATTTCAGCGAAGCTACCGGAAATTCAGCGGCGCTGATTTCCACCTCGCCGCGTTGCCTTCGAATAACATTGGTCAATTCGACGAATGTTGCATCCATCGCAAGCCGCAAAGGTCCGGACTGCATGTCCAGGAGATCGCAGCGAAACATAACGCGAAAGTGTTGCGGGTAAGTTTTAGCAAATTGGGTGTAGGCAGTGCTGGTGGCGACAAATTGATCGTCCAGATCGCAACCCGCTTTTTTTAGATGTTTGCGCAGCGCGATCGTTAGCCGTTCAAACCCGCGCGCGGCAAGCGCCGTCAATAAACCCTGCACGCCACCGAAATGATGTTTGGGCGCCGCGTGCGACACCCCGGCCCGGCGGGCACACTCGCGCAGGGTAAATGCCTGTAATCCAATATCGTGCAAAACCTGATCTCCAGCATCAAGTAACGCGCCGCGCAGATCGCCGTGGTGATAGCTGGATTTCAGTTCGATAGGTCTGTCTGCCATGGCGCATTGTCGCCGTATTATTCAATCTTGACAATGTAAAAATAGAAGCGATACCATTGCATCGCCATCTTGCTCCTGTAAAGATACGTTTATTACTGCCTGCTCGGCATGCCGCCCAGCAGATCAGTGGAGATTTAGCCATGCTGGAAACCATTTTCTCATTGTGCGGTGGCCTTGCCATGCTGGGTTGGGCCGCATTGATTCTTGCGCCGCGCGTTGCGGTGCTGCGCGACATGATCGTTCGCGTTCTGATTCCCGCCATTATTGGTATTGTGTATATAGGGTTGATGCTCTCAACCAATACGCCCGAAGGTGGCGGTTTTGGCTCGCTTGCCGAGGTAAAGACTTTATTTAGCGTATGTGCCTTGTTGCTCGCGGGGTGGATTCACTATCTTGCTTTTGACCTTTTCGTCGGTGCATGGGAGGTCGGCGATGCCCGCGGCGAGGGCATCCATCATCTGTTGTTGGTCCCTTGTCTGCTGCTGACCTTCATGCTGGGGCCAGCCGGCCTGTTACTGTACTTTAGCGTTAAGTATTCACGTCGCGCACTGGTCCGCAAACAACTTGCGGGTGAAAAGACATGAGCCCTATAGCCTTGAATTTGACGCCTGCCAGGGTTGGTTTTTGTTTCTCTCGGACGATGGCAAGAACGCTGGAGAGCCATCGCAGTTGGGCTCTTTGTGCGGCGGTTTTCCTCTTATTAGCGGCGGCCTTTCTAGCGCTCTCTGCCGTTGACACACGTTTGTTTAACGGCGTTTCGGTGTGGAGCAAGCCCTTCAAATTCGCGCTTTCGTTGAGTGTCTACTTTGCCACGCTAGCCTGCTTCGCACCCTTGTTGCCGGCGGGCTACTTCGCCACCCTGCGCGGAAAAGTGCTCACCTGGCTACCGATTGCATGCGCGGCGTTCGAAATTGTTTACATCGCGCTGCAGGCGGCGCTGGGTGAAGCCTCGCATTTTAATGAGACGACCACTTTGCACAGTGCGATGTATTCGCTAATGGGGGTGGGAGCGGTAACTTTGGTCGCTATGTGTGTTTGGATGGGGGTTAGCATTCTGCGTCACCGCGGCGTGTCGGATCCCTACGTGGTGGCGGTCGTGGCAGGCCTGACGATGACGTTTTTGCTTGGCGGTATGTTCGGCGGTTATATGTCATCGCAACCGTCACACTGGGTAGGCGGGGTCGTCAGCGATGCCAACGGGTTATGGTTTTTTCATTGGGCCCGCGCTGGCGGAGATTTGCGTGTACCGCATTTTTTTGGAATGCATGCCATGCAGATACTGCCCATTATGGCGCTACCCATGGCCGGCAGACAAAGCCGCTCGGCCTTGATATGCGTGCTATTGATTACCACCACCTACGCGGCGTTCACTATTTGCACATTCCTGCAAGCTATCGTAGGTAAGCCCTTTATTGGTTGAATCGTTTAAATCGCCGCGTTTTCAATTGACAGCCATCGGGCTGCTCATTAGAATCGTGCGTCTTTTGGGGCCATAGCTCAGATGGGAGAGCGCAACACTGGCAGTGTTGAGGTCGGCGGTTCGATCCCGCCTGGCTCCACCAAA
>JBBKXJ010000066.1:0-37585 GCA_037969395.1 Pseudomonadales bacterium | reverse complement strand
TGATAACGCTGGCGCTTTACGACGGTAGCGAGGCGCCACTACTGCAGCCCGTTGAACTGGACAAGCAAACCGCGAAAGTAGCCGAGCAACGTGTTGATAGCGTGGTGGAAGCGCTGAATGACAAACTCAGCAAACAGATGGAAGCGAAGTTCGCGGAAGATCTGCGCGTTACTTCGCGCTAGCGCTCTGATGCTCGGAGCCAGAAGCAGTGCTGTCTGCGGCGTTATTCTCGGCCAGACACCTATACACCGCATCGCTTACCGCTTGCAGCATCTCTGCATAGCTGCCAGCGTTGGCTCCCAACACGTCTAATTCAACCGCATTGAAATCCAGGCCCTTAAATAAAGCCTTAATTTTGCCGCGCTCGTATTGCGGCTCCAGCATAACGCAGTGTGTCTTGCCGCTTTTGATACGGCCGCGCAAGCGCTCAATATGCTGCAAACTGAGCAATTCCTCGGCCCCGATATACACGCTGCCGACTTGCGCCAGGCCATAGCGTTTTAAAAAATGCTGTAAGCCAGCGTGCGTGGTGATCACACCATGGCCGGCTAGCGCCGCAAAGCGAGCAGCAATACGTTGATGTAACTGTTGCAATTGCGCTTGAAATACTGCGAGATTGCTGCGGTAGCTGGCGGCATTGGCGGAATCGGCCGCTGTAAGCGCTGCTGCGATCCGCTCCGCGCTTGCGATCACGGCCAGCGGGTCCAGCCAGATATGGGGATCCTGATGACGCGTGTCGCTCTCGGCCGCGTTCGCGTTCGCTAACAGGCTAACACTGTTCTCGTCAGCGCGTTGTTGCAGTGGCTTGACCAGGTAATGCTCGAATTGCGGACCCAGCCAAACGAACAAATCGGCCCGTTGTATGCGCCGCAGGTCGGAGAAGCGCAGTGCAAAATCGTGTGGTGATATCCGCGCCGACAATAACAGTTCGCTATCAACCGTATCGCCTGCAACGCCGTTGACTATAAGTTGCACCGGCTTGACGCTGCTTAACACCTGCATACGCGACTCAGCCTGCGCCGGCCACAGTAGCAAAGCACAAATAAGACCAAGGCCTCCGGCCAGCAACGTTATGTTGCCCGCTTTGATATACAATACTGCCTCCACTAAAAAACTGCCGCGCCATCTCTTCCAGCGCACCATTTTTGCTTGCATGACTGACAAATTACTCGAGCTTGAAAATGTGTCGATCACTCTGAGCGGCCGGCAGATTGTACGCGACGTTTCTTTCCACGTCGCTGCCGGTCAAATCGTCACACTAATTGGCCCAAATGGTGCCGGCAAAACTACGCTGGTGCGCGCGGTACTGGGTTTGTGCGCTGTTTCCAGCGGCGCTATCCACAGTCGGCGCGGACTGCGCGTCGGTTATATGCCGCAGCGATTGCACATCAACCGGCATATGCCTTTACCCGTGCTACAGTTTCTGCGGCTCAGCGGCGCTTCGCGTGAGCAAGTACTCACTGCGCTGGCAGAGACTGGCATTGAACGATTGCACGCTGCAGCGATGCAAAATGTATCGGGCGGTGAACTGCAGCGCATTTTGCTGGCTCGGGCCCTATTGCGTAACCCGCAGCTGCTGGTGCTCGACGAACCTGTGCAGGGGGTCGACCTGAGCGGCCAGACCGAGCTGTATGATCTCATTACAAAAGTACGCAACCAGCACGGCTGCGGTGTGTTAATGGTGTCGCATGATCTGCAGCTAGTGATGGCAACCACTGACACAGTAGTGTGCCTGAACCATCACGTTTGCTGTCATGGGCACCCCGATCACGTCAGCAATGACCCCGCATTTATCGAATTGTTTGGCGAACAGTTCGCGCGCAAGCTCGCCGTCTATCACCACGATCATGATCACGAACACGATGTGCATGGCGATGTGGTACCCGGTAGTGACAGCGGAAGCCATAGTTAGACATGGAAGAATTGATTTTACGGGCGCTGAGCGCCGGCTTGCTGGTTGCCGTGATCACTGGCCCCATGGGTTGCTTTGTCATCTGGCAACGAATGGCGTATTTCGGCGACACGCTGGCGCATTCGGCGTTGCTAGGCATCGCCCTCAGTCTGCTGTTAGCCATCGATACCAACCTCACCGTGCTAGTTGGCGGCATCTGCATTGCGCTGCTGCTGGCCTGGACGGAAAGCAGCAGTCGCATTCCGCTGGACACCGTGCTGGGCATGGTCGCGCACGTTGCGCTGGCAGGCGGTGTCATTCTGATGGGTTTAACCCAGCAAGGCCAGATTGACTGGCTGGCTTATCTATTCGGCGACTTGCTGGCGGTGAGCTGGCGCGAGGTGATACAAACGGCGTTACTTGGCGGCGTAGTGTTGACTACCGTGGTGGTGTGTTGGCGCAAATTCGTTGCGCTGGCCGTGGACCGCGATCTGGCGCAGGCCGAAGGGCTGGCGGTAAGGCGCTATCAAACGTTGTTACTGGTATTAATGGCTATAACGGCAACCACCGCAATGCAGATCGTTGGCGTGCTGCTGGTGACTGCGCTGTTGATTATTCCGGCAGCAGCAGCGCGGCAATTGGCCAACACGCCATCGCAAATGGCCGTATATGCCAGCATTATAGGTTGCCTGGGGGTATTGGCCGGCGTCGCTGCTTCCTACTTCGCCGATATCGCCACCGGGCCGGCTATAGTAGTGGCGAGCTTTGCGATTTATTTACTGGCCAGCTTAAAACGATCTTGAACCTGGCTGCCGTAGTGCGCGCTGCGCGCACGTCATGATCGGAACATCGCTAATCTCATCGTCAAGTAGTATGAATTGTGCGCGTGGCGCAGCCTACGGAATTTACCCCTCGCCGTAAGTGCTCTGGTAGTTGACCCGCAGTTGCTCGTACGCGTACGTTAATTGCTCCACCTGAAAAGGTGGTTTGATAAAGCCCTGATAATCGCCGCGCGGGTTGATCAGCACGATATTCGCGCTGTGGTCTATCAGATAATCGTTGCCGCCGCCCGGCACTTTAGTAAACGCGCTGTTGAGCTGTTGCCCAAACCGCTGCAGGTCCAGAAACTCGCCGCTAACGCCAATGAAATCAGGGTCGAAGTACTCCACGTACTGCGCCAGGCGATCGTTGGTATCGCGCGCCGGGTCGACCGATACCAGTACCACCTGCGTATCCTGCTGTTGTTCCGGAGCCAGTGCTTGTTTCACATTGCGCAACATCGCCAGCGTGGTAGGGCATACATCGGGGCAATAGGTGTAACCGAAAAATAGCAGTGACCATTTTCCTTGCCAGCGGCTGGCGTCAAACGGTTCGCCATTTTGGTCGTGCAATTGCTCGGTCTTGAAGCTGCGCGGTGCCTCGAACACGACTGCGCCCAACTCCCTTAGTTGGCCTAGCGACAGCTGCTGCGGCGCAGTAATGCGGTAGACCAGTAAACTCAGCAGCAACGCAATAAAAATCACCAACACCGCTACGGTTTTGCGGATATTCGCCCGCGCGTCTTTCACTGGCGACTCCATTAGCGTACCAGCAAAGGACCGGCCAGCAGCCAGTGGTCCAGCAGCATAATGAGGAACAGGGCCATCAGATAGATAATCGAGTATTTGAAAGCGTCCATCGCCACACGCGCTTCTTTGCTGCGCAGCAGGGCTATCGCCCAGTATAAATAGCCTCCACCGAGCACGACCGCGCCTAGCAAGTAAAGCACACCGCTCAAGCCGGTTGCGAATGGTAGTAAACTGACCGCAATCAGCAGCAAGGTATACAGCAACACATGCAGCTTGGTGTATTCAATGCCGTGCGTGACCGGCAGCATGGGGATATTGACCTTGGCATACTCATCGCGTCGATAGATCGCCAGCGCCCAGAAGTGCGGCGGCGTCCATGCGAAAATAATCAGCACCAGCAGCAGGCCGTGGCCGTCGACGCTATTGGTGACTGCGGTCCAGCCCAGCAGCGGCGGCGCGGCGCCAGCCAGGCCGCCGATAACAATATTTTGTGGCGTGGCACGTTTCAGGAACATGGTGTAGATAAACGCATAGCCAATTAACGATGCCAGCGTCAGCCAGGCCGTCAATGGGTTGATAAAGGCTAACAGTATGGCCATGCCGCTGCAGCCCATCAGCAGTACGAAAGCGATCGCCTGCGGCCGACCAATACGGCCTTGGGCTAGCGGACGATCATGAGTGCGCGCCATTTCGGCGTCGGCTTTATAGTCGACCAGATGATTGATGGCGGCGGCCGATCCCGCGCACAGGGCAATTCCCAGGTTGCCCAGTAGCAACACGTCTAGCGGCACCATGCCGGGCGTTGCCATAAACATGCCAATCGCCGACGTCAGCAACATTAGCGCCACAACGTTAGGTTTGCAGAGCTCCCAATAGTCGCGCCATGCGGCACGCAGTGCTACGTTTTCTTGCACATGGCTAGTCATGTAGACACCTCGGATGATTCTTCTAATGTGAATAGATGATACGCCAGTGCGACCAGGCTGAGTAACAATAATGCACCCACGGCGTTGTGCGCGACCGCAATGGCAATGGGGAAGTGCAGCACCACATTGCCGATACCAAGCGCAATTTGTAACGTAAGTACAGTCAAAACAAACACCGCTAAACGACGCGCCGGTGCAAATCTGCTACTCAACAGCATGGACAACAGCACCGCGCACAAGACCAGCAGTGTAACGATAGCGCCAATACGATGACTAAAGTGAATAGCCACGCGGGCAGCGTTGTCCAGCGTGCCTCCCAGATAATTTGGACCGATGTTTTGCAATATATTGAACCCGCTGGTGAAATCCATAGGCGGCAACCAAGCGTTCTGGCAGGTTGGGAAATCGGGACAAGCGACATCGGCATAGTTTGATGTTGTCCAACCGCCCAAAGTGATCTGCATAAAAACCACGGCAATGCACAGAAGCAGCAGCGGTTTAAATCTCCTTAAGGTGCCGGCGGTGGCCGCATCGACACGCCAGCCAGCGTTACGCAAGCGTAGCGTGAGCAAACAGAACAGCGCAGCGGTCGTAAATCCTCCCAGCAAGTGCGCGGTCACCACCTGCGGCCACAGCTTCAGGGTCACGGTCCACATGCCGAACATACCTTGCAGAATAACGATGCCCAGCAATAACAGCGGCAGCTTAAGCGGTTGCTGCTCAGAGCGATGCCGCCATGCGCCAATCAGCAGCACGATAGCCAGCAGACCCAGCGTGCTGGCCAGGTAGCGGTGCAGCATTTCTGGCCAGGTTTTATCGTGCTCTACCGGCGCATCGGGGAACGAAGCTTCGGCCGCACTGACTTCGGCAACGGTGTCGGGCCACAGCAGATGGCCGTAACAGCCGGGCCAGTCAGGGCAGCCCAGCCCAGCATCGGCCAGCCTGGTAAAAGCGCCGAGCATAATGACTAAAAACGCGAACAGCGTGCTTAGCAGCGCGAGGCGGTAGGTTGGGTGGGGTACGGCCACTTTATTCCTGACTAAACTTGAGTAAGAATTTCATATCGGAGAGGGTATCTTTACCCTTATGTTCGGCGCCGTAGTAGAGCATGATAAAGCCCTGCGGATCAGCCACATAAAACGCCTGCTGTACTGCATTGGGCGCTGTTTCGGCTGTACCGAGCAGGTCAGCAAACTGCTGCGGGTCAGCGTTGACTATCTGCAGATCGGCATGTTCGCTTTCCAGAAACTGCTGCAGTTCAGTGCCAGGTGCTGTGCCTGCCAAATTTAAATACACGCGTTGAACTCGATGCGTATGCTTGCCCAGTGCCGTGCGTATTTGTCGAGTCAGGTACAGGCGCTCGCGGCAGAGCTGGTCACAATCGCCGCTGCCAGGAATTAGAAAAAACCAGAGTTTGTTGTCGGGCTGGGGGAAAGGTGCTGGCTGCAACGATTCGATATCACCAATTTGCAGCGGCGGGTTGATCAACACGCCTTTGTTAGACGTGCTGGCAGGAATGCCAACACCCGTTTTATAAATAAGATAAGCACTAGCCATGATCAGCAGCGGAATGCCGAACATCAGTAGCAGCTTGTAGCGGTTTACTTTGGTTTGGGTTGAATCCATATACTCAGTTTCGTGCGCGTAGAATCTGACTTAAATTGCTGCTGTGCCACACATAAAACACCAGCAGCGCTACTGCCATGGAAAACCACTGTACGGCATAGCCTCGATGTTTGGCTGGCTGTACGCTAATGGTCGGCCAGTCCGCCTGCAGCGCCGCAGGTGAGTCATCGCTAAGGCGCACTACTTGTGCGAATGCCTCACGAGTGTCGACGCCAGTGGCAAGCCTCGCCACGTTCACGTTTTGAATGACGCACGGCCATGTTTCGGCCGCCGCGCAACTTCTGTCATCCGCGGGAGTATCATCTTCAAGGCTAAACGCCGTGCCCGCCGGAACATAAACGTAGCCGGTGACGGTTATCTGATCAACAGGAGTATTAACGTCGGGCAACTCACTGCGCAAGCGCTTACCGGCCACCCATCCGCGATTAACCCATACCAGCATTTGAGCGCCAGTGACCCTGAACAGCTGCAATACGTCAAAGCCCACCCGACCGCTACGAATCTGATTGTCGAGCAAATAAATTCGCTCGGCGTCAAACTTACCCTGCAGTTTCACCTGTTGCCAGGCGAGGTCGTCTTGCGCAGCAAGTTGCTCGATTGCTACCGGTGTTTCAGCTAACCGCGCCTGAAAATGCGCCAGTATTTGTAGTTTCTCCTGCTCACGCTGCAGCTGCCAAAAACCAAGCCATAACAATATTGGCAACACCAACAGCACCAGTACGCTGCTTTTCCAGTCGGGTTTAAATCTCAAGTTCAATCTTAACCACCCTGACACTTTGCCCGCGCTATACTGACAGCCAAGTTTCGCAGCAGACGCCATACGATGTTAAAAGCCATCATCATCATTCTGTTAATCGCATTGCTTATCAGCCTGTTTAGCGGCTTGATATTCTTCGTCAAAGATCAAGGGACCACGCGTCGCACCGTTAATTCCCTCGGTGTGCGCCTGTGTATTGCGGTTTTATTGATGGGCGTGGTGATTTACGGGCTTGCTACCGGCAAGCTGGCTTCTAAAGCGCCGTGGGATGCGCGCATGGCGGCACCCCCGGCTAAGCAGTCTGAGTAAAGAAAATCGCTAGATAATATAAACAAAAAGGAACAGGCAGACCCAGACAACATCAACAAAGTGCCAGTACCATGAGGCCGCTTCGAAGCCGAAGTGATCCTCAGGGGTGAAGTGATCTTTTTGTACCGCACGCAGCCACATCACCAGCAGAATAAACGCGCCCAGACAAACGTGGAAGCCGTGAAAGCCGGTCAACATAAAAAACGTTGAACCGTAGATGCCGGAATCCAGGGTCAGGCCCATGTGCTCATAGGCTTCGTAATACTCCACGCCCTGCAACACGACAAAAAATAAACCCAGCGCCACGGTGATGCCCAGCCATTTTTTCATTTTGGCCCGGTTATTTTCTTTCAGCGCAAGATGTGCAACGTGAATAGTGAAGCTGGATGACAGCAGAACAATGGTGTTAATTAATGGCAGCCCCAGCCAGCCCATGCTTTTTCCCGCGCCGGTGAACTCGCCGGTTACAGCAGGTACCTGCGCATCACCGGCGGCTTTGACTGCGTCCTGCGGCGTAATCAGCATCGGCCACTCATAGGTAAACCCCGGCCACAGCATATTAGTCACACCGCGACCGCCTTCGCCGCCAAGCCACGGGCCGGCCATATTGCGCACATAAAAAAGCGCCAGGAAGAAAGCAAAGAAGAACATGACTTCGGAGAAAATAAACCAGATCATGCCCAGAGCATAAGATTTTTTCAGCTGCGCGCTGTTCATGCCGCGCATATTTTCATCGATTGTTGTTCTGAACCAGCTAAATAGCACCACCGCAAATATGCCGAAGCCAATAAGCAATATCCAGTGCGAGTTGGAGTCTTCAACTCCCGCGCTCATATCGTTCAGCACGTTGGCGGCACCGAATACCGTAGTCGCCAAACCGATGCTAGCCAGTATCGGCAATTTGCTTTGCTCGGGAACGTAATAAGTTTCGTAATCGCCGCTTGGTGTTGACATGTTGTTGCTCCGCTATGCGCGCTTAGCTCTTATGCTTATTCGCATTGTTACTTTATAAAATCGTTACTGTATAAATCAATTGGCCTGCGCCACGCGTGGCGAAGCTTTGCTGGTCACGTCAAACAAGGTGTAGGCCAGCGTAATTGTATGTACATCTTTCGGTATGTCCTGATCGACAATAAATCGCAGCGGCATCATGATTTCCTGCCCTCCGGCCAGTGTCTGCTGAGTGAAGCAAAAACACTCTGTTTTGTGAAAGAACTCGGCGGCGTTAAACGGCACCAGACTTGGAACGGCTTGCGCCACCATCGCACTGGCAGAGGGATTTTTGGCAAAAAACTCGGTTTCCGCTAACTCGCCGGGATGAACCCTGAGTTCCCTGATTGTAGGCTTAAACTGCCACGCCATACCGTCATTGTTGGTCGTCAGAAACTGCACTTTAATCGTTCTCGATCGATCAACGTCAGCTCCCACCGACTCGTAAGCCTGGTTCGACGTTTTGCCGTTCAGCCCGGTAACCTCACAAAATACGTCATACAGCGGTACAAGTGCGAAGCCGAAGCCGAACATCGCTACGCTGACGCCGAGCAAACGCAGGGAGGTTTTGGCAATCGAAGTTCTCATCGCTTATATCTGTGCAATCAACCTTAATGGACAACCGGCGGCGTGGTAAAGGTGTGATAAGGCGCGGGTGAAGGTATGGTCCATTCCAGCCCCTCAGCAGAGTCGCCCCACACATCGTCGGTCGCCGGCTTGCCGTTGCGGATAGTTTTGACAATGATAAACAGGAAGAATATCTGCGACGCGCCGAATAAAAACGCTCCCATACTGGCGACCATATTAAAGTCGGCAAACTGCAGCGCGTAGTCGGGAATGCGGCGTGGCATACCAGCAAGGCCTACCCAGTGCATCGGGAAGAAGGTCAAATTGATGCCAACGAACGATAGCCAAAAATGCATTTTGCCTAGCGTTTCATCGTACATATTGCCGCACCACTTGGGCAGCCAATAGTACACCGCAGCGAATATTGAAAAAATCGCCCCCGGCACGAGCACGTAATGGAAATGCGCCACAACGAAGTAGGTGTCGTGATACTGGAAGTCGGCCGGTGCAATGGCTAGCATCAAGCCGGAGAGGCCACCAATGGTAAACAGTATGACGAACGCTATAGCGAATAACATCGGCGTTTCGAAGGTCAACGATCCGCGGAACATTGTGGTCACCCAGTTGAACACCTTTACCCCGGTGGGCACAGCAATCAACATGGTCGCGTACATAAAGAACAATTCGCCGGCGATGGGCATGCCCACCGTAAACATGTGGTGCGCCCATACGATGAATGAGAGGAATGCGATCGAGGAGGTCGCATACACCATCGAGTCATAGCCAAATAACCGCTTACGCGAAAAAGTTGGAATAATGGCCGACACGATACCGAAAGCTGGCAAGATCATTATATAAACTTCAGGGTGTCCAAAGAACCAGAACACATGCTGGAACAGCACCGGGTCACCGCCGCCGGCAGCGCTGAAGAAGCTGGTGCCGAAGTGAATATCCATCAGCATCATGGTCACGACGCCAGCTAATACCGGCATTACCGCGATCAGCAGATAGGCAGTGATAAACCAGGTCCAGACGAACAACGGCATTTTCATGTAAGTCATGCCCGGCGCGCGCAGGTTCATAATGGTGGCGATGATATTAATCGACCCCATAATCGACGACGCACCCATGATGTGTACGGCGAAGATGAAAAACGTGACGCTGGGCGGTGCGTAGGTAGTCGATAACGGCGCATAGAACGTCCAACCGAAGTTGGGCGCGCCACCCTCCATAAACAATGTCGACAACATCATCGTGAACGCGAAGGGTAGAATCCAGAAGCTCCAGTTGTTCATGCGCGGTAAAGCCATGTCGGGAGCGCCAATCATCATCGGTATCAGCCAGTTCGCCAGACCGACAAAAGCCGGCATAACCGCGCCGAATACCATAATCAGGCCGTGCATGGTGGTCATCTGATTGAAGAATTCAGGCTGAACAATTTGCAGGCCAGGCTGAAACAGCTCAGCGCGAATCACCAGCGCAAACGTACCGCCGACCAGAAACATGGCGAAGCTAAACCACAAATACATCGAACCGATGTCTTTGTGGTTGGTAGTATACAGCCAGCGAGAAAAACCTTTCGCGGGACCGTGATGATGATCAGCAGTTGTAGTGCTCATAGTGGCTAGCCCTGTTGTTGCCTAGTTAGTGCCTTGCATTTGATTGTGAACGTCGATGGCCTGCAACTTGTCGCCCATATTGTTGCCCCAGGAATTACGCTCGTAGGTGACGACTGCAGCCAGCTCAAGTTTATTTAGCTGCCCACCGAAGGCCTGCATAGCCGTGCCTGAGACACCATTGATGAGAACGTCCGTATGCTTTTCGATCGGACCGGTGGTGACAGGCGAGCCAGCCATGGCCGGGCCGACCCCGCCCTCGCCGTTCATGCCATGGCATGCAGCACAAGAGCGCTGATACACAGTTTTACCTTCTTTCATCAATTGGTCCATCGTCATTTCCTGGTCCATTAACTTCGCCAGGTCCGCAGCTTCCTGTTTTTGTTCGGCCAGCCAGGCGTCATAATCTGCCGGGCTTTTGGCCTCTACCACCACGGGCATAAAGCCGTGGTCACGACCGCACAGCTCGGTACACTGGCCGCGGTAAATGCCTGGCTCCTCGACTTTGGCCCAGGCCTTATTGATAAAGCCTGGGATAGCGTCTTGCTTGATCGCGAACGCGGGCATCCACCAGGAATGTATGACGTCGTTGGCGGTGATCAGAAAACGTACTTTTTTGTCGGTGGGAATTACCAGTGGCTTGTCGACCTCAAGCAAGTAGTGCTCGCCTTTCTCTTCGACATTGTTGATCTCATCGCGTGAGGTACTCAAATTGCTGAAGAAGCTGACATCTTCGCCGACATACTCATACTTCCATTTCCATTGATAGCCGGTGATAAGAATGTCCATATCCGCCTCGCTGCTATCGTATTGCTGAATAAGTGTCTGGCTCGCCGGCACTGCCATCGCAATCAGCACCACGAAGGGAGCCAGGGTCCAGGCAATTTCCAGCTTGGTGCTTTCGTGGAACTGTGCGGCCTTGGCACCGCGTGATTTGCGATGCATCACGATGGAATAGAACATTACGCCGAAGACGGCGACACCAATGACCACACAAACCCAGAAGATCAGCATATGCAGGTCGTAGATTTGACGGCTTGTTTCGGTGACGCCTGGCGTCATATTGGTGCCGAAGCGTTCGCCGTCCGCAGCCCACGCCCGACTACTCAGAGCGCAAAATAGCAGCGCTACATTGGTTGCCAGCCGAAGCGGCAGTGCAGATGAAAACATGGACCGAACCCCTTTGTTGCAATTAATACAGTCGAAACACATGCGCTACTTAACGCCCCAAAACCGCGTGCTTTGGTATTCGCCGTGCGCTTCTCGTTGGAATTATGCTTGTGTGCTAACTTACGCGGGTGCCGCTGCACAGTAAACCTTACTAAATTGCTCACGGCAAACCAGCCGGAGTATATCAAAAGCATTTGCATTTTCGCTACCTGCGTATAACGGCTAAGCAAAAATCTTTACGCATCGTGTGAGGCACGTGTCATAAATACTACCCACGCCACTATCCACACCAGAATCTGGCACCTGGCCGGACCACTGATGCTATCGAACATCAGCATTCCGTTACTCGGCATTGTCGACACGGCTATTCTTGGCCATCTCGACACCCCTCAGTATCTGGGCGCCGCTGCCGTTGGCGGCAATATCATGTCGCTGGTGCTATGGACCTTCGCGTTTTTGCGCATGGGCAGTACGGCGCTGGTAGCGCAGCAGCATGGTGCGAACGAAGGAGCGAAGATACAGCTCACCATCGTAAGAGCGTTAGCGTTGGCGGGGATTATCGGTGTTGTGTTGCTGAGCGTGCGCACACCGCTAATTGATACCGCGCTGCACTTGATAGATGCCAGTGCCGAGGTCGATCCGCTCGCTCGCAGTTACAGCGCGATCAGGTTTTACAGCGCGCCTGCGGTGCTGTTTACCTATTGCCTGACCGGCTGGCTAATTGGCTCACAGGCCACCCGCGCAGTAATGCTGATCGTAATAACCACGAACGTATTAAACATCGTGCTGGATTACCTGTTTATAGTAGTCTTTGGCTGGAATAGCGACGGCGCCGCGCTGGCGACGGTCGTTGCCGAATATGTGGGTTGTGCGATCGCGCTATCACTATTGTGGCGCAATTACCGAGGTCGGTGGCAGATCTCATTAGCGGAGTTGCGTGACTCGACCGCACTGATGGGCCTACTGCGCATCAACGCTGATCTTATGCTGCGCACCCTTTTCCTGTTGCTGTGCTTTCTCTTCTTCACCGCTCAGGGCGCGCGCGCCGGCGACACGCTACTAGCCGCCAACACCATTCTGATACAGCTGTTAATGTTGTCGTCGTTCGCTCTGGACGGCTTCGCCCATGCCTGCGAAAGCTTATGTGGCTATGAGCTGGGTGCAAAGCGGCTAAAACAATTTTACGCCACGGTGCGGGCCTGTTTGCTATGGTCGGTGTATAGCGCCATTGCCCTCAGTGCGGCGTTCTTTCTGCTGCAGCAACCTATTATTAACGGCTTTACCGATATCGATGCGGTGCGCGCCGAGCTGGTTCGATATTTCCCGTGGCTAATTGCCTTGCCGCTGGTCGCTGTTTGGAGTTACCTGTTCGACGGCGTGTTTATCGGCGCTGCGAAAACCCGGGTCATGCGGGACTGTATGATCATTAGTTCGGTGCTTGTTTATTTGCCCGTGTGGTACGCGACACAAGCGTGGGGCAACCACGGCTTATGGCTGGCATTTATTTTGCTGATGGCCGCACGCGGAGCAACGTTGGCGGCGGTTTACTGGTTTTACTCGCGGCGACAGCGTTGGTTGCCAGCTTGACAGCCGAAGCTACACTAGCACGCATTATTTCTTATTCTTACCCTGGTCTTTTTTCGGATCAATAAGCGTCACTCTCTGAGCCTCGTCCGCTGAGTGTTTTTGTGGCGTTACGCGGGTTGTCAATTCCGGCGCGGCGCCGAGATCTTGCAAGTCGTCTTTAAATCCGCAGGCGACGCATTCACGCTGCTGCTGATCGCCTTGTTTATGCAACACGATTTTATCTATCGCCTTGCACTTAGGGCAAATGGCGCCAGCGATAAAACGTCGCGTCGTCAGTGTAGGATTTGGCATATCGATTCCGTTAGTCTTCCTGTGGCGCGAGCAGCGACTCCTGTAGCGCAAAGAACGGAGGCGAACCCGCACTGACCAGGCGTTGGTTAAAACTTTTGTAACTAAACTGTTCGCCCTTGACTTTCTTATACTCATCCAGCAGCTCCAGTATCGCCAGGTGACCGGCAAAATAGCTGGCGAGTTGAACCGAATCCAACTTGGCACGCGTCAGTTTGCCCTGCGCTTCGCCTTCCTCCTGAAAGCCTTTAGTCGTCATCAACTTTATCGCTTCTTGCTCCGGCCAGTCGCTGCTATGCAGGCGAATATCAATGATCGCATTAATCAAGCTGCGCAATACCAGCTTGTTGTCGGCCATTTTCTGTAGCTCGTGGCCGAAGGGTTGATCGGGATAGATGGTAAAACCCTGATCAACCAGCTGCGTGGCGATATAGCTGGCCCAACCCTCGACCATAGGACCGTTGAGAAAAACTTTCGGTATGGTGCGCTCGAAGCGGTTTGAATATTCAAGCTGCACGAAGTGACCAGGCACGCCCTCGTGAATATACACCAGCGCCAGCGCCGAGCGATTATATTCTTTCAGGTAACTGTCGGAGGTGGCCAGCAGCTTGAGATCCCAAAACCAGATCGATTCCAGTTCTGGCTCAAACGGCGGTGCGGGAATGATCTGCGCTACCGCGTAGCCCGACAAATGCGGAGGAATATCCTCAATTCTAAGCTTGGACGTTGGCGGCAGGTCGAGCAGGTCTTTTTCTCGCACAAAGCCCGTTATCGCGTCGGCCAGCGCGTAGCTGTCAGGGATGAGCGTTGCCGCGGTCGAGCGATCTTCGCTGAGGCGCCGAAACACATCGCGCACCACTTGATCATCAGTTAGCGTGGCGGCTGGCTGCACTGCGCCGCCGGCAATTTGATCGGCAAGATAGTCGTCGTGAATGCTGCGCGCCGTGCCGGCCAGTTCGCTGCCGACTCGCTTTAGCCTGGTTTCAGCCGCAGCGAGCAGTGCGTTCGGCCCCAGCGGATAGTCCATATAAAGTGCGTACTTCGCTGCGTATAAATCACGGCCAAGGCGCCAATCGCTGGCGGAACGCGGTACCACGGTTGCCTCGAACCAGTCGGTAAACGTGCTAATTTTTTCGACCGCGTCAGCACATGCAAGCCGCACTGGCGTGGCCTGGTCCGCACTGAGCTGCGCGCTGGCGATCAGCTCAGGCAATGACTTGTCGAACAGGCCGTTGACCTCAACCATAGCCCGCAGTCTAGCAACGGTGACTTTTTTCTGCTCTGTTGTAGGGTGTACGGCCGGCGAGGCAAAAGCGAGCCTGGCGTCGTCAAGAAATTTACCCACACCAACGCAGCGCGCCGCAAAACTCTGCAAGCGCTGTGGCAACGGTGCATAGTCGCGCAATATCAGACCTGAGAACGCGCCGCCTAACATCGACACATAGGTCAGCGGGTTACTGCTGTAATTGAGACGTGTCAGTTCCAGTTGCTGCAGCTCGATTTTATTTCGCAGTATATGCAGGTCGATCTGCTCGGCGCGCGACAGCGAATCGCTGTCAATTTTGGCTAGCCGCCGCAGAAAAAACTCGCGCGCGTCGATAGCGTCGTCCCAGGCGGCTGCCGAGACGTCGGGCAAGCGGTCATCGTAATAGCGCGGATCGTCGCCTTTGCCGTGTATGCCATAGCCGATGCCACTGGTAGGGTCTTCTTCCAGCAGCAGCGCGAGATACAGCTGACCCAGCGCATCAATGCTTGTTTCATTGTCAACGCGGGCTTGCCACGCATCTGCCGCCGCGTTTTTTGCTTGCGGCTGCGGTGCGGTGCCGCTCGACTGACAAGCGACAATAAACTGAGTGAGCATTAGCACGATAATCATTCGGGCGAGGTAACGCATGGCCATTTCCTCCTGCAAGTCTTCGACTGCATGTTTGCTGCGGGCGGCAATAGTAACAGCTAAGCAAGGCCGGTTAGAATAGTGGATTGAGCTGACAGCATATACAGCATACAAGGTGAGACCCCTCAGCACGGAAGGAGTCTTGAACTTATGAGGAGCCTTCAGTTAATAAGGTACCTTCAGCTTATAAACAGTGCCCCGCTGTTGCCAGCCAAATAGTGACTCGCCGAGCAGTATGTGAGTGGCGCAGAATTTATCCTTAATAGAAGTTGAGAGCAAAGCAGCATGGACTACCTACTTACACTAGCCACTGACCCTGCCGCATGGGCGGCATTAGCCGCACTGACGGCAATGGAGGTTGTGCTTGGCATTGATAATTTGATTTTTATTTCAATACTCTCGAACAAGCTGCCGGCGGAGAAACGGTCCAAGGCGCGTCGTATCGGCATCGGCGGCGCGCTAATATTGCGGCTGGCGCTGCTCAGCACCGTCGCGGTCATTGTCAGGCTAACCGAGCCAGTGTTTGAATTTCTCGAAAACTCGTTTTCCTGGCGCGATATTATTCTTATCGCGGGTGGGCTTTTTCTGGTATGGAAGGCGACCAGGGAAATCCATCACAAAGTAGACCCTGATCCGGAGTCCGAGCTAGCAAGCTCTAGCGTGGTGATAACAAATGTGTTGGCCGTGGTGGGGCAAATTCTGGTGCTGGATGTTGTGTTTTCGATTGACAGCATTATTACCGCAGTTGGTATGACCACGCACATTCCCATTATGGTCATTGCAGTCATTATCGCTGTCAGCGCTATGCTGCTAGCGGCCGACCCGCTGTCAGATTTTATTAATGAAAACCCGACTGTGGTAATGCTCGCACTGGGCTTTTTGTTACTTATCGGCACCACGCTTATTGCCGATGGGTTCGGCGCACATTTACCCAAAGGCTACATCTATGCAGCCATGGCGTTTGCAGTCGCCATAGAAGTGCTCAATATTCTTTCGAGACGGGCGCGTCGGAAGAGCATCGATACGCCTTAACCAGGCACTACCCGTCTCTCTGCCGACTTATGACTTCGTCACTCGGGTTTTGCGCCAGTACTTGCCCTTGATCATTTTCTTCAGCGTTTGTTTCGCTTCATAGAAAAATAGCGGCAAGCGCCAGCCTCTGACCGCGCCTGCATCGAGTGTCTTTACGTAATGACTGATAAACAGTTCACGGTCGTTCCAGTCGAGCTTGTAGCAAATGCGCATTAGGTCAATGCAACGCTGACGTGGCGTGAGCCGCTTTTCAATTCCGATTTTGGCGCGGCCTATGTCTATGACAAACACCTCAAGGGCGCCCGCCGGTGTTACCTTCATCATCAGATTGCCGCTGGACAGGTCGCGATGGATAATTCGCTGTGCGTGCATGTTGCGAATAAAGCCGGCGATGGCATCGAACATCATCTGTTTGCTAAAGCCTTTGAAGCTGTCTTCACCCTGATTGAAACAGGTAAACACGTCGCGCGTTGAAAAGGCATCCGCGATATAGCGGCACACATAGTAATTGTCTTCGATGCCGCTATTTTTATAGCGTTCGAAATAGGCAACCGGCGGAGGCGTGTTGATGCCGCAACGGCGCATATACGACGCATTATTCCAGTGGCGCTGGCCTTTGCTTGGCAAAAAGCGATAGCTGAATTTTTTCATACCCTTAGCGCGATTTAGTTTAACCACTAGCTGCGGTGGCTCGCTTTGCGCCGTTGCGGATTCAGTCAGCGCGTCGTCGATTGTCCATAGTCGATTGCGCGTATCGCGCAGCACGCGGTTAACCGGCATTGACTGCATAACCTCTGGTGCCAGGCAGGCCAGAGTTGCGTCCAGATCGGAGCCATTTGCAAGCATGACCGCACCGAGCCAGTGCGCCAGCTGTACCTGCACGGCCTGCTGGTTGTCAGCGGCCTGCATCAGGTTACTACTGGTGGCGATCGCTTTGATCTTTTCCACAGGCGGTCTAAACGTCGCGTCCTGTGCCGCAAATGCGATAAAGAGGGGCTGTTCCGAAAGCACTTCGGGTACATAAGGCAGGCGTTCGCCGACCGCATTATCTATTTCTGCCTGCGCTAAAACCTGGAGTGAATAAAGTGAGTGCAGAGGGTAGGTCTGGCTGTCTCGACACCACGCAATATGCAGCTCGCGGTCATTTTTGGTAAATACGAAATGATGGATACCGTTGTTGGCGTTCACAGCCTGTACACAGACACTGTCATGCAGCGACGCAATCGTGTGGCGTAATGCGTGAAATGCGGGCCGAGCGCGGCAATCCTCCAGATTGCCGCGTACTTCTTTATAAAAACTGACGTTGTCGATTTGCGGGTAACCTTCCGCACCGCAGTCTATCAAGCCATCGCGACTGCAAATCAGCGGACCCCAATAAACCTTGCCCAGCGCGCTGCTGGCGGCGGCGAGCACACAATAACGCACCAGGTAGTCGGCTTGCTTCCGCGCGGGTTCGACGGCGCGGCGAGCTAATCGTTTGATGGTCCAGGTGTTGTAAGTGCAATAGGTTTTGTTGACCCCGAAACTACGGCCGATAGCTTCAAGTATGCGCGCTTTTTTAATAAGGTTGAGTGCCAGCGGTTTTTCTAACCAACGTCCCAAGGCGCGATGATCGTAGGCTTCAGGTTCAACCACGCGCTCAACGAATAAGTTGTCGGTGTGAATTTGCGGCGCGCGGCTGTAGCGGCGCATCGCTGCCAGGAATGCCACATTAAAAACCGGCTCAAAATCGGAAACATTCGGTCCTGCCAGGGTAATATTGAAGGGCTTGGCTGCTTCGCAGGCTATCTGCCATGCCTGCAGAAATCCACGGTGGCCAAACCCCGACCAGCGGCCTCGATTAGGCGTGCTGCCGATCTCGAAGGCGGCAACCCGGTCGTGATATTGCGTGAACACCGACCCCAGAAAAGCGCGCCACTGCTCAGCAGCCGCAACGTCGTGCTCGATAATTTTTGCTGCCCCGGCAGGCGGGGTGATATTCAGCATAACCTGCTTGCCTTCTGCCAGCAGGCGCTGCAACAACCGCTGCGCGTCGCCGTCGACTGAGGCGTAGGAGTAGTTCATGCGCACATGATCTATACCCAGCTCCTGCAAACGTTCAACGATGTAAGTGTCGCCGTTTGGATCGGCAGCAGGCGCAATATTAACGCCGAACAGCTGACCAATCGTAAACTGAGGCGATGCGTTAGATGAAATACCGATCAGCAGTCGCGCACGAAATAAAGCGCTAGTCGCATCGCATACCACCGGCAACCAAAAAAGCAGGGGCTTATTATTTTTCAAATTTATACCAGAGGTTTTTTGCTGCAGGCATTATAGACACCTGTAGTGAGTAAACCACTTTTTTCACTTTTGCCGTTCGCCGTGAAGTGGTCGCGTAAATAAAGGCGCTGTTTGCTGTGCGACCCGCGGGCTATAATCGAGCGCAACATATGCGTATCGATTAATACAGGCGAAGTATGGGCCAACGGGTTCTGCTAATAAAAATAACTTCCATGGGCGATTTAATGCATGCGCTGCCGGCGCTTACCGATGCGGCACAGGCCGTGCCGGGCATTCAGTTTGACTGGGTAGCCGACCGCGCGTTTGCGGAGGTACCGGGCTGGCATCCGACGGTAAATCGAGTCATAGAAACCGACCATCGTCGCTGGAAAAAAAACGTGATCGCGTCTTTCCGCAGCGGTGAGTTAAAAGGCTTTTATCAAGCACTGAACCGTGACGATTACAACCTGGTAGTCGACAGCCAGAACAGCCTTAAGAGCGCCGCCGTGGCATTGCTGCGGCGGCTAGGCAAAAAATCGGGAACGATACACGGTCTGGATAAAGCCAGCGTGCGCGAGAAGCCCGCCCATTGGGTATACGAACATCGGCACTTTGCCGCCAGAAATGAGCATTCTATAACCCACCAACGCCGACTGATGGCAAAAGCGCTGGGCTATGCCATGCCGGACACCGCACCCGACTACGGCGTTGACCGCAGCAAATTTCATTTGCCCGATGTTAAGTTGCCCGAGCGCTATTTGTTTTTCGTGCACAACGCCAGCTGGACAACCAAGCTATGGCCGCAACACCATTGGCAACAGCTTATTGAAACTGGCATCGCCGCCGGCTACTCGGTGCTGTTGCCCTGTGGCAATGCCGAAGAGCAGCAGCGAGCAGAGCAAATCACCGCGGCGTACCCGCAGGCTTCTATGTTGCCAAGATTGTCTTTGTCGGCGTTGGCCGCAATTATGGATAACGCCGCCGGCGCCGTTTGCTGTGACACCGGTCTGGGCCATCTTGCCGCCGTTCTCGACCTGCCTGCAGTGAGTTTTTACGGCCCAACCGATGTCAGGTTAATCGGTGCTACAGGTCAACATCAGCAGCATATAATTGCCGACACCGACACATTCGAGTGCGCACCATGCTATCGTAAAACCTGCATATACGAGGGTTATGAGACTGCAGCGTGTATGCAGTCGTTTAGCCCGGAGAGGGTGTGGAGCGATTTGCAGACTCTTATTGGACAGAGATAGCAGCCTGGCAGGGCGCAAATTTGACTCGCTCTATTTCAGCCATTTATACCGGACTCTACACTAATTATTTCTTCCTGGTTACCTGATCCAACCCGCCCATTGCGAATGCTGATAAAACGAAGGTGAGATGAATAATGACATACCACAGCAATTTATCATTCTCTACATTGTTCACGTTCATAAAAACCTTTAGCAGATGAATGCTGGAAATCGCCACGATACTGGCCGCAATTTTCGCCTTCAAAGACGACGCGTCCATCGTACCCAGCCAGTTTAGCTTCTCTTCGTTTTCACCTACGTTTAGCTGTGAAACAAAGTTCTCATAGCCGCTCATCATGACCATGACAATTAAGCCACCGACCATCACCATGTCGATAAGCGACAACACGACCAGCACCATATCGGCTTCTTTCATCGCCAAAATGTTTGGCAGCATATGAAAGACTTCCTGGAAGAACTTTATGCCTAATGCCAGCAAAGCAAGTGAGAGGCCAAGGTAAATGGGCGCCAGCAACCAGCGCGAGCGGTACATCGATTTTTCGATGAAGACTTCAAGTTTTTCCATTGAGTAAATTTGCTACAGTAGAGTGGTGGCGCTTGCCAAACGGCGGATTCTTACGTAGTCCGGTAGCTACCGCAAGCGCTTACGTGCATGTTTTTCTGTTATTTCTGCATACCTCGGCTTAACGGCGCGCTCGACGGCAGCGACGCGCAAGTCTCGCATTTGTGCGTAGCGCTGCAACACGTAAGCTATATGCTCCTCGCCCAGGCCACCTTCGTTGCAGCTCACCAGAAAGCGCGCCACATCCTTCACGTATGAGCGCGGTAGCTTCCGGTTGAGCTGGTAGCGCACGCCATCAAAGTCGATCAGCATGAGTTCGCCGCTGGACTCGTTGAGGAGAATATTGGGCCACTTGAAATCGCCGTGACAGTAACCGCCGTCGTGCAGGCAAATCAATTGTTCAAGCGCCCGGTCGATCAGCGTGTGCAGCGGCAGCTCCGCATGACTATCAGGGGCCTCCTGATAGTGACGCAAGTCGTTAAAGCCATCGATGATCTGCAGAAACAGATAGCTGCGTGTTTTGCTACGTAAATATCCCAGCGAATCAGGCGTGTTAACGCCCAGGGCTTGTAACCTGCATATTCTCTCATGCGACCGCTGCGCGCGACTGCTGCGCTTTATTCGGTCGTAGAGCTCCTCGGTAAGCTGTTTCTGCAAGTAGTACTTGCAAAAAATGGTCTGATCTCCGGCGCTGCCGAAGGTATGATACATTTTGTTGTAAGGTGTTTTGTTGGCGTTGATGAAGGCGGTGCTGTTATACCATTTGTCGAAGTCTTCGTGAGCGGCGATAAACGCTGGCAGTGAAGAGTTAGTCGCTAACTTACCATCGCAATAGGCGCTGCGGATGTTGTGATACATAACTGCGACGCTGGTATCGCGGTACGGGGAGCGAGCCTACTCCACCGTCACCGACTTGGCCAAATTACGCGGCTGGTCAACGTCAGTGCCCTTCAGCACAGCAACGTGATAAGACAATAACTGCAGCGGTATGGTGTAGATAATCGGCGCGAGCACGTCACTCACTTTAGGTACGTCGATAAGTATCTCGCCGTTTTCAGAAGCAAAATCGGCGTGCAGGTCAGCAAATACAAACAGCTGGCCACCACGCGCCTGTACTTCTTCCAGATTGGATTTAAGTTTTTCAAGCAATTCGTCGTTGGGTGCGACGGCAATAACTGGCATATCGCTGTCTACCAACGCAAGGGGGCCGTGCTTGAGTTCGCCCGCAGGGTAGGCCTCGGCGTGGATATATGATATTTCCTTGAGTTTTAGCGCCCCTTCCATTGCTACCGGATATTGCACGCCGCGGCCCAGAAAGAGTGCGTGGTGCTTCTCGGCGAACTGTTCGGCAATTTTTTCAATAACGGAATCGAGTTTCAGGGTCTTGCCGACGAGAGCCGGCAGCTTGTGCAGGTCTTGCACTAACTCGGCTTCGCGCTCCTTGCTCAGTCCCTGACGACGCCCCAGCACGATTGTAAGCAATAGCAGGGCAACCAGCTGGGTAGTAAACGCTTTGGTAGACGCGACGCCAATCTCGGGACCAGCCTGCGTCATCAACACCAGGTCGGACTCTCTAACGAGTGAACTCTCTGGCGCGTTGACAATCGCCAGGCTGGCCTCGAAACCGGCCTCTTTAGCATTGCGCAAGGCTGCCAGCGTGTCGGCGGTTTCGCCCGACTGGGAAATGGTAACGAATAAGGTGCCAGGCTGTTTAACCGATTTGCGGTAGCGATATTCGCTGGCAACTTCTACAGAGCAGGGCAAACCGGCCAATGCTTCCATCCAATAGCGCGCCACCATACCGGAATGGTAGCTGGTGCCGCAGGCGATGATTTGTACGTGCTGAATGCGATCGAATATCTCGCTGGCGCTGGCGCCAAATGCAGCTTCTAACACTGCCGTTTCGCTAATGCGGCCAGTGAGCGTGGCCTGGATGACTTTTTCCTGCTCGAAAATCTCCTTCAGCATGTAGTGACGGTAGGCACCTTTTTCGGCCGCTTCGACGTTTTCAGTAATACGTACGCTGCTGCGCTGTACCGCAGTACCACTGGCATCCATAATACTGTAGCTGTCGGGGGTGATTTCGGCGAAGTCGCCCTCTTCAAGATAAATAAAGCGGTCGGTTACCTGGCGTAATGCCAGCTGGTCCGATGCCAAAAAGTTCTCGCCTATACCCAGCCCGATAACCAATGGGCTGCCGCTGCGTGCGGCAACGATGCGATGCGGATCACTTTTACAGATCACGGCAAGACCAAATGCCCCCTTCAGGTGTGGCACGGCAGCGAGCACGGCATCGCGCAGGCTCAGGCCCTCACTCAAAAACGTATGCACCAGGTGAACGATGACCTCGGTGTCGGTTTGTGAGGTGAATGTATAGCCCTTGGCCTGCAACTCTTTACGCAACGCGTCGTGGTTTTCGATAATGCCGTTGTGTACCAGCGCGATTTCATCGTGGGACAGGTGTGGGTGAGCGTTCTCTTCCGAAGGTTTACCGTGGGTGGCCCAACGCGTGTGCGCGATTCCGGTTGCGCCGTGCAGATCCTGATCGTGGACACTGTCGGCGAGCACAGACACCTTGCCCATGCGCTTTATACAAGCGATGGACTGGTCGGCATTAATGACGGCGAGGCCCGCGGAGTCGTAGCCGCGATATTCCAGACGACGTAAACCTTCAATCAGAATGTCGGCGACTTCGCGCCGTGCTGCTGCACCTACAATGCCACACATAATAGTTTCCCGGTTATACCTTCGTTGTACTGCTTACGTTTGTACTGCTTAAAGTTGTACTAGTTATTTTTGGTCGGTCGTTGCCAGCCATCGATATTGCGCTGCCTGGCACGTGACACGGCGAGCTGTTGATCTTTAACATTGCGTGTCACTGTTGAACCGGCACCGACGAAGCCGCCGGTGGCTATGGTCAACGGCGCCACAAGAGTACTGTTAGAGCCGATAAACACGTTATCGCCCAGCGTTGTTTTGAATTTATTGGCGCCATCGTAGTTGCAGGTAATAGTACCCGCGCCGATGTTGCAACCACTGCCCACCTGCGCATCGCCGACGTAGGATAAATGATTCACTTTGCTGCCTTCGCCCAGCAACGTGTTCTTGGTCTCAACGAAGTTACCTATTTTCGCCTTCGCCAGCAATTTGGTGCCGGGCCGCAGGCGCGCAAAGGGGCCGACGACGCAGTCATCACCTATGCTCGCATCTTCTATTACAGTGTTGGCTTTGATCTCAACGTTGTCGCCAATCACTGCATTTTGAATGACACAGTTTGGACCGATTTTTACGCCGTCGCCCAACACCACTTGCCCCTCCAGTACGACGTTAACATCAATCGTCACGTCTATGCCCGAGGTCAGTGCACCGCGCAAATCAAATCGCGCAGGATCCATAATGGCAACCCCCTCCGACAACAGCTGCTGCGCGCGCTGGTTTTGGTACCAACGCTCGAGCGCAATAAGTTGCTGTCGGCTGTTTACGCCCAGAACCTCTTGTTCGTAATCCGGGCTGCAGGTAGCAATGGTTACGCCTTGTTCAGCCGCCATACCGATAATGTCGGTAAGATAGTATTCAGACTGGGCATTGGCGTTGGATAGTTGTGGCAACCAATCTTGCAGTTTGCGGGTGGGTACGGCCATAAAGCCGGTATTGACTTCGCCGATTTCAAGCTGCTCTGAGCTGGCGTCTTTCTGCTCAACAATCGCGCTCACATTGCCCTTATCGTCGCGCACGATACGGCCGTAACCGCTGGGGTCGGCAAACTGCGCGGTGAGCAAGCCGATGCTGTTATCGTCGATCGCAGCTAGCAGAGATTGCAGTGTCTCACTACGGATCAGTGGAATATCGCCATACAGCACCAGTGAGATACTGTCATCGCGCAGTCCTGGCAGAGCTTGTTGCACGGCATGCCCCGTACCCAGCTGCTCACGCTGCTCGACCCATTGAATGTCTTCACCCCGTACCAGCTCACGCACCTGTTCAGCGCCATGGCCAATAACAATGTGCAACTGTACTGCCGGCAGTTTCCGCGCAGCGTTGATTACGTGCTGCAGCATGGGAGTGCCGGCAAGCGGATGCAGTACTTTCGGCATTTTCGATCGCATGCGAGTCCCTTGCCCAGCGGCAAGCACGATTACGTCAACTTTCAAGATAGCGCTCCAGACGGATAAACGGCTTTTAATAATATGCTATTAAGAAGTTAGCACAAAAAAAGGGCAGCGCCAGCTACCCTTTTTATTTTCACCAAAAGTTTTCATTAATGTTGCGAACGGCTGCCAGAACGATGCTCAAAAACTATCGTTTTGCAGGTATTTTGACCAGCTTTAGCGAGCTTTTTTCCGCAGTTCACGCACTGTACGTAACTGTGCTGCCGCTTGCGCAAGCTGTATTGCGGCGCGGGAATAGTCGAAGTCGGAACCTTTTTGCGCCATTTCCTGCTCGGCTTTTTGCTGCGCTGCCAGTGCCGCGGCCTCGTCGACATCGCCGGCTCGCGTGGCGGTATCGGCCAGTACCGTTACCGTGTTCGGCTGTACTTCGAGAAAGCCGCCCGACACATAAATAATTCGCTCTTCGCCCGCTTCTGTGTGCAAGTGAACCGGTCCTGGCTTAAGTTCGGTCAACAGCGGCGCGTGGCCTGGATAAACGCCGAGCTCGCCCGCAGCACCGGTTGCAGTCAGGCTTTCGATGCGACCGGAAAAAATCTCTTCTTCCGCGCTAACGATGTCGCAATGTACAGTCATTGCCATGGGTGCTTTACCTCTCTCAGTGTATTGTCAGCTGTTACAGGTTTTTCGCTTTTTCAACAGCTTCGTCAATGCCACCGACCATATAGAAAGCTTGTTCCGGCAGATGGTCGTATTCGCCCGCCAAAATACCTTTAAACGCAGCGATGGTATCTTTTAGCGATACGTATTTGCCCGGTGATCCGGTAAAAATCTCCGCGACGAAGAACGGTTGCGACAAAAAGCGCTGGATCTTACGCGCGCGGTCAACGATTTGTTTATCTTCTTCCGACAACTCATCCATACCAAGAATGGCGATAATGTCTTTCAATTCTTTATAGCGCTGCAATACCGACTGTACGCCACGCGCCACATCGTAGTGTTCCTGACCGATAACCAGCGGGTCAAGCAGACGCGAGGTTGAATCCAGTGGATCGACCGCAGGGTAAATACCTAGCTCGGCAATTTGCCGCGACAGTACCAGAGTTGCGTCGAGGTGCGCAAAGGTAGTGGCGGGCGAGGGGTCGGTCAAGTCATCCGCCGGTACGTATACCGCCTGGAACGATGTAATCGAACCGGTTTTAGTCGAAGTAATGCGTTCCTGCAGGGCACCCATTTCGGCCGCCAGCGTAGGCTGATAGCCTACCGCTGAGGGCATACGGCCCAGCAGTGCCGATACTTCGGTTCCCGCCAGTGTGTAACGATAAATATTGTCAACGAACATCAAAACGTCGCTGCCCTCGTCACGGAAGTCTTCCGCCATGGTCAGGCCGGTCAGCGCGACCCGCAAACGGTTGCCGGGGGGCTCGTTCATTTGGCCGTATACCAGCGCTACTTTGTCGAGTACGTTCGACTCCATCATTTCATGATAAAAGTCATTACCTTCCCGGGTACGCTCGCCCACGCCGGCGAACACCGAATAGCCACTGTGCTCGTGCGCAATGTTGCGGATCAACTCCATCAGCGTTACGGTTTTGCCTACTCCGGCACCGCCGAACAGGCCAACCTTACCGCCCTTGGAAATCGGCATAATCAAGTCGATGACTTTAATACCGGTTTCCAACAGCTCAACCGAGGAAGACTGGTCAGCGTAAGCCGGCGGTGACCGGTGAATAGGCATGCGTTTTTGCTCGCCAATCGGACCTTTTTCGTCGATAGGTTTGCCTAACACATCCATAATGCGGCCAAGGGTTTCCTTGCCCACCGGCACGGCAATCGGCTCGCCGGTGTTGTCTACTTCCAGGCCACGCTGCACTCCCTCGGTAGAGCCCATGGCGATGGTACGGACGATGCCGTCGCCCAACTGCTGCTGCACTTCCAGCACCAGCTCTTTGCCGTTTACATTCAGCGCGTCATAAATTTTGGGCACCGTATCACGTGGAAACTCCACATCGATGACCGCGCCAATGATTTGTACAATTCGCCCGCTACTCATTCCCGGATCCTCTCAACAATAATATAAATATCTGGATACATCAGACAGCGGCGGCGCCACTAACAATTTCTGACAATTCCTGTGTGATAGCCGACTGCCGCGCCTTGTTGTATATAAGCTGCAGCTCGTCGATCAAGTCGCCGGCGTTGTCGGTGGCGTTTTTCATTGCCAGCATACGTGCTGCCTGTTCGCAGGCGATATTCTCAACGACCGCTTGATATACCTGCGACTCAATAAAGCGTTTTAGCAAACCTTCCAGCAGCAGGCCGGCATCATCGGGTTCGTAAAGATAATCCCAATGCGCCCTTTTCATCGGTTCTTCATCTTTGCTGGCAGGCAGCGGCAATAGCTGCTCAACGGTCGGCTGCTGGGTCATGGTATTAACGAACTTGTTGCTGACGATAAACACCTTGTCGAGCTTGCCTTCGTTAAAACCGTCCAGCATCACCTTCACGGCACCAATCAGCTCGGCAAGCTTGGGCTTGTCGCCCAAGTCACGAACCGCTGCGGTCACATTGCCGCCGTAACTGTTAAAGAAGCCTACCGCCTTGCCACCGATAAGGCACAGATCTATTTCAGCACCCTGGTCGGCCCACTTTTTCATGCCACGCGCAACAGTCTTGAATACATTGATGTTCAGACCACCGCACAGGCCGCGATCGCTAGACACAACAATAAATCCGACGCGTTTGACTTCGCGCTCGACCATAAACGCGTGATGGTACTCTGAATTCGACAGCGCGACGTGGCCCACTACCTGGCGAATGCGCTGCGAATACGGGCGCTGCAGGTTCATGCGCTCCTGTGACTTCCGCATTTTGCTCGCGGCGACCATCTCCATCGCACTGGTAATTTTCTGCGTGCTGGAAATGCTGTTTATTTGCGTGCGTATTTCTTTTCCGACTGCCATAGCCTGTCTTTCCTGCTGGCCGTTACCAGGTTTGCGAGGACTTGAATTTTTCGATAGCCGTCTTGAAACTGTTTTCGATATCGTCGTCCCACGCGCCGCTGTCGTTGACTTTGGCCATCAACTCGGCATGCTCGCTGCTCATATACGATAACAGCGCGGCCTCAAAGTCACCGATCTTAGCCACTTCCACATCTTTCAAATGGCCTTCGTTGCCGGCGTACAGCACTAGTCCCATCTCGGCGACCGAGAGGGGAGAGTACTGCTTCTGTTTCATCAGTTCGGTAATGCGTTCACCGTGGTCCAGCTGTGCCTTGGTGGACTCGTCGAGGTCAGAGGCAAACTGCGAAAACGCCGCCAGCTCACGATATTGTGCCAGCGCAGTACGAATACCGCCCGACAGCTTTTTTATAATCTTGGTTTGCGCCGCACCACCCACCCGTGATACCGACAAGCCTGCGTTAATCGCCGGCCGCGTGCCGGCATTAAACAGGTCGGACTCGAGGAAGATTTGCCCGTCAGTGATGGAAATCACGTTAGTCGGTACAAACGCCGATACGTCACCTGCCTGGGTTTCGATAATAGGCAGTGCGGTTAGCGAACCGGTTTTACCTTTGACTTCGCCATTGGTGATTTTTTCAATATGCTCGGCGTTTACCCGCGAGGAGCGCTCAAGTAAGCGCGAGTGCAAATAAAACACGTCGCCAGGATAGGCTTCACGGCCCGGTGGCCGACGTAGCAAAAGGGAAATTTGCCGATATGCCCAGGCCTGTTTGGTCAAATCATCATAAATGATCAGCGCATCTTCGCCCCGGTCGCGATAGTATTCGCCCATTGAACAACCAGCAAACGGTGCGATGTATTGCATAGACGCCGGGTCGCCGGCGGACGCTGCAACAATAATAGTGTGTTCCATCGCGCCATGTTCTTCCAGCTTACGCGCTACCTGAGCAATAGAAGATTGCTTCTGGCCAACGGCAACATAAATACACTTAATGCCGGTGCCTTTCTGGTTGATAATCGCATCAATCGCAATGGCGGTTTTACCGATCTGACGGTCACCAATAATCAATTCACGCTGGCCGCGACCGATGGGCACCATGGCGTCGATAGATTTCAGACCAACTTGTACAGGCTGGTCAACCGACTGGCGCTCGATCACGCCAGGTGCTACTTTTTCAACCGGCGCACTAAGTTTAGCGTTAATTGGTCCTTTGCCGTCGATGGGGTTGCCGAGCGCGTCTACCACGCGGCCTTCCAACTCAGGGCCAATCGGCACTTCAAGAATACGACCGGTACAGCGGCAGGTCTGGCCTTCGAGCAGATTCAGATACTCGCCCATAACCACCGCGCCGACCGAGTCACGTTCCAGGTTCAGCGCCAAGCCATAGACGCCGCCTTCAAACTCGATCATTTCCCCGTATTGCACATCAGCCAAACCGTGGATGCGAATGATGCCGTCCAACACGCTAACGATTGTGCCTTCATTACGCGCTTCGGTAGAAATTTCCAGCTGATCAATGCGCTGCTTGATAATGTCGCTGATTTCGGATGGGTTCAGCTGTTGCATTGTAATTCCTCTATACCTTGTTTCTGTGGGCAGGCGATTGTATGGATGCGCATTAATTAAGCGGCGATAGCTTCGCTGAGTTTGGCCAGCTTACCGCGCACGGAAGCGTCGATAACCATATCACCGGTGCGGATAATGACACCGCCTAATAGTGCGCTATCCACGCTGGTCGTTACCGACACGTTGCGGTCCAGTTTTTTCTGTAGACTGGCTGCCAGTTTTTGTTCGCTACTTTCTTCCAGCGGAAAAGCCGACGTGATTTCGATGTTAACGGTTTTTTCACGCTGGGATTTAAAGCCTTCGTAAAGCTGCGCCACGAACGGCAAAAGCTGCAAGCGGTCATTGATTGCTAGCAGATTGACGAAATTGCGTCCCTTGTCGGTCAGCTGGTCGCCGCACACATCGCTAAACGCCTGCGCCTGCTGCTCATCGGTCAACTCCGGTGAGCCACATAGCTGCTGCATTTTTGGTTGCTGTGAGATAACCGCCAACTCGGCCAGCATATGCGACCATGTTTGCAGGTCGTCAGCCGCTAGTGCGTAGTCAAACACTGCGCGTGCATAGGGTCGTGCCAGCGTTACGAGTTCTGCCACGCTATAACTCCGCCGCTAGCTTGTCGAGCATCTGATTGTGCACGCTCTGATCAACAGTGCTTTGCAGAATTTTCTCTGCGCCGGCTACCGCCAACTCGCCCACACGGGAGCGCAAGGCCTCGCGAGTGCGGTTGTACTCCTGTTCGATTTCTGCCTGGGCGGCTTCCTTGATACGGTCGCCTTCAACCCGTGCATGGTCTTTGGCTTCATCGACGATTTGGCTAGCCCGGCGGTTCGCCTGGTCGATAATACCCGATGCTTCAGTTTTCGCTTCGCGCAGCCGCTCGCTGGCTTTTTCCTGCGCCAGCTGCAAGTCATGCCCGGCCCGGTCGGCCGCGCTGAGGCCATCAGCGATTTGCTTCTGGCGTTCCTGCATGGCTTCAATAACCGGCGGCCAGATATATTTCCTGCAAAACCATACGAATATGACAAAGCTGATCAGCTGACCGAGTAAGGTGAGATTTATATTCACGCCTGTTCCTCTTGCCGTTTCAGTTTACTGCTGCCGCTTATAGTGCAAACAGCATGTAGAGACCGATACCTACACCGATCATAGGTACAGCGTCGACCAGACCCATGGTGACGAAAAATTGGGTGCGCAACATAGGTACCAGTTCCGGTTGGCGCGCTGCACCTTCCAAAAACTTGCTACCCAACACGCCAACGCCAATCGCAGCACCGACGGCCGCAAGGCCTAACAGTATTGCAACCGCCAAAGTAGTCAATGAACCTTCCATTTGTGTCTCCTAATTGTGATGACAGTAAAACTAGTGGCTATCGTGGGCCATCGCGAGATAGACCACCGTCAAGACCATGAAAATAAATGCCTGCAGGGTAATAATCAAAATATGAAAGATTGCCCAGGGCACCGATAACAGCCACTGTGTATAAAACGGCAGTAGCGCGATCAGAATGAACACCATTTCACCGGCGTACATATTGCCGAACAAACGCAGTGCGAGAGAAATTGGTTTAGCGATCAAGCCAACGACTTCCAGCACCAGGTTGAACAGAAAAAACGGCTTGGGTAACGGCTGAAAAGCCAGTTCTGCGCCAAACCCACCAAAGCCCTTCTCCTTGATGCTGTAATACAAAATAAGGAGGAATACACCAATCGCCATAGCGCCGGGGCCATTCACATCGGTCGTTGGCACCACTTTCATGTACGGAATACCGACCAGGGTTGCCAGGTGTGGTATCCAGTCGACAGGGACCAGGTCCATTAAATTTTGCAGGAACACCCAGACGAATACAGTCAGCGCCAACGGCGCGATAATGTCATTTTTATGGTAAAAAATACTTTTAACGTTGTCGTCAATGAAGTCGATGACGATTTCGACGAAATTCTGCAGGCCGCCGGGTACTCCGGTTGTGGCACGCTTTGCAGCGCGGGAAAACAACCAGCAAAACAGACCGCCGAGTATGAGCGACCAACCCAACGTATCCAGGTGTAGCGCCATAAAGCCCATGTCTGAAGCTTCCTGGCCGGAGTGAGCGATCACCCACGCTGACTCTGTAAGTTCTTCACCATCGCTGCGCACGTAACCCTCAGGCAATTTGCCATAGGTCAGGTTTTGCAGATGGTGCGTGATGTATCCCGAAGATGTAAGTGTATCGCCTGCCATACCGCTAACTATCTCGTGTTTTTGTGTCTTTTAAAGATTTCATCTGCGGTGCCGGTAACGCCCGGATGGAAGCGCCAATCCCTACCAGCAGAGTCGCAATGAATACCCCAAACAACGCGCCGACGTGCAACGGCTCGACCAACTTAAATACCAGCGCAAACAAAACCGCTAACAACGCAAACTTGCCGACTTCGGCAATATAAAACGCGCCGAGTATGCGCTCTGCCTCGCGCGTACCAGTGTAGCGAAACGCGCGCCATGCAAACCAGGCACTTGGTACCGTTGCTATCATACCGCCCAGTAAAGCAGAAGACCCGGCTGTTCCCCCCTCCCACATGTAACACCCAGCCGCTAGGACTACGGTGGAAAAACACTGTGGAATGATCAATCGAAACACAGGTGGCTGCTTGATCATGGCAGATGAATTTGCCAATTCTTAACCCCACCAAACGCTGTTATTCACTGTATTATTAAGCTAACGGTCGCGAAGTATAGGGACTTTGCCTTACAGGCGCAACACAAGACATGTCTTTCTGGACCTTCGTCTATGTTGTAGTGCCTCACATTCAACAACTTTGGCAGACCAGGTTGAGGGCTGCATGGCAAGCGATTTTTCGCCTTGCAGCCTGGCCGTATTTGGAGAGCCTATTCCTGAGCATCATTAACCAGGTCATACGTAATGTTGGGATTAAGCCCTACAGGCCAATAAATTGCCGCGAACGGCGGCCAAAAGACAGACGCGGGTCGAAACACTGCTCTTAGTCTTCCTTGCTTCAATGTTTCGCCATCCTTCTCTAAACGGTAGGGTATGCCCCCTCCGGGCGGGATACCCATAGCCGTCCAGAAATAAGGCTTGGTCGTGACCTTACCTTCTGCGTCCACGTTCACCGGCTGCGGGCGTTCATAGAGATATAAATCAGCGCCCTCAGGAATGACAAAAGTGCCCGTGGTCGAGCATCCCACGGCGGTTAACATGAAAACATACAGGACGAATCGTTTGGTAACCGATTTCATTTTTTCTCTCCATAGCAAACGATGGTTTAATCGCTAGCTGATATGCGCCAGTATTCCTTCCAGCTCATCCAGGCTTGAATAGCTAAAGGTCAACGTGCCTTTGCCGTTTTCGTTATGCTTGATTTTTGCCGGTGCGCCGACCTTATCGCCAAGGTCTTCTTCCAGCCGCAGGGTATTCGGGTCTTTCTTCAGCGGCGCTGGCTTGGCGAGTTTACCCTCCCGCGCGAGACGCACCAGCTCTTCGGTTTGGCGCACCGATAAGCCCTGATCAACCACCCTGGTGGCTAGTTCGCTCTGCATATCGCCGTCTACGCCAAGTAGCGCGCGCGCATGGCCCATTTCCAGGTCACCACGTTCCAGCAAGGTGCGCACGCCGGGCTGCAGCTGCATCAGGCGCAGGAAATTGGTGACCGTAGTACGCGACTTGCCCACCGCGTCGGCTATTTCCTGGTGGGTGAGTTCAAACTCGGTTTGCAGGCGCTGCAAGGCAACCGCTTCTTCGATGGGGTTTAAATCTTCGCGCTGTATATTCTCGATCAAGGCCATAACGATGGCGGCTTCATCGGGCACGTCTTTGATAATGACCGGAATAGTATCCAGCTCAGCCAGCTGCGCTGCTCGCCAGCGGCGTTCACCGGCGATGATCTCGTATTGCTGATCGCCTATCGGGCGCACCACGATTGGCTGCATCACGCCCTGCGATCTAATCGAGTTGGCCAACTCTTCCAGCGCGTCGGCCTGCATGTCGCGGCGCGGCTGGTAGCGGCCCGGGCGAATAACATCGATAGCCAGTTGGCGTAACATGCCGTCTTTTGCTGCGGGTGCCTGACTGATGTCGGTTACTGCTGCACTGTCAGCGTTGGCCACACTGGAGTCACCGCCCAGCAGGGCATCCAATCCGCGGCCCAGGCCTTTTTTCCTTGCTGCCATGATGGGGGTTCCTAAATCGTTGCTACCGTGGCGGTGGCTACTTCGGCTTGCTGTTCATGACGCCTGAGTAACTCATGCGCCAGCGCGATGTACGCGGTCGCACCTTTCGATTGCGGGTCATACACAATCACCGACTGACCAAAACTGGGAGCCTCGGCCACCCGCACGTTACGCGGTATCACCGTGTTATACACGCGACCGCCAAAATGCTTGAACAGCTGCTGCGACACGTCGTTAGTCAAACTATTACGCGGATCGTACATGGTGCGCAAAATGCCTTCAATTTTAAGTTTTGGATTGAGCGCCTTTTGAATTCGCGCCACGGTATTCATCAAGCCCGACAAGCCCTCAAGCGCATAGTATTCACACTGCATGGGGATGAGTACGCCGTTAGCAGCGTTTAAGGCATTCACCGTGAGCATGCTCAACGACGGCGGGCAGTCTATGACGATGTAATCGTAATCATTCGCTACCGACGCCAGCGCCAGTCGCAGCCGGTATTCGCGATTGTCCAAATCCATCAGTTCGATTTCAGCAGCAGTCAGGTCGCCATTAGCCGGAATGACATCATAGCTGTCGTCGCCTGATCTCTGCCGCACCTCGGCAACGGCAGTCATTGCGGTCATAACGTCATAGCTGGATTGGTCGAGATCGCTTTTATCTATGCCGCTGCCCATGGTGGCATTGCCCTGCGAGTCGAGGTCAACCAGCAGCACTTTTTTACGCAGACCAGCCAGCGCAGAGCTGAGGTTGACTGCCGTGGTGGTTTTGGCAACGCCGCCTTTCTGGTTGGCTATAGCAATTATTCTGGACAATAGGGTTCCCGTGGCTAGGCATTCTTATACAATTCGATCAAATGTCGCTCAGCGGCGCAACCCGGCACATGCAGGCGCTCGCAGCGCTGCAAGTTAAACGGTTTACTCACTTCCCGCAACTCTTCGGTATTAATTCGACCCTTCATAAAGCAAATTTTGCCGCCGGGCGCGCACAGGTGACCGGCAGCCTGCAGGGCGTTGCCGATGGAGGCGAAGGCGCGGCTTACTACCCCGTCGAACGGCGTAGTTGGCTGATAGTCCTCGGCACGACGCTGCAGCGGTTCAATATTGACCAGCGTTAACACGTGTTTCGCCTGCAGCAGAAAGCGATGTTTTTTGCCGTTGCTATCGAGCAAGGTAAAGTGCGTAGCAGGCAGCGCAATTGCCAGTGGGATGCCAGGCAAACCGGCACCGCAGCCAACGTCCAGCCAGCGCCGACCGCTGATATAAGGCGCTACGCTGAGGCTGTCAAGCAAGTGTCTGCTAACGATCTCGTTTGCACTGGAGCGGCCGATCAAATTGTAGGCTTTGTTCCAGCGCAACAGTAATTCGGCATAGTCGAGTAATTTGCTTTGCTGCGCCGCGTCCAGCGCCAGGCTTGGCGGCAATGCCAATTGCTGCAGGCCTGTCTCTAACTGCTGCTGCAACTGTGCTCTTGTCGGCACAGCGATCAGGCGCTGCGGCGCTGCTCACCGCCTTTTTTTAGATGAATCAGCAGCAAAGCCAATGCGGCGGGTGTGACGCCGGGTATGCGACCGGCACGCGCCAGCGTATCAGGCCTGGCCTGGTCAAGCTTCTGCTGCACTTCGTTCGATAAACCCGACACCGCCAGGAAGTCAAAGCTGGCTGGAATCGCCAGATTTTCGTGCCGCTGCAGGCGTTCGATATCCTCTTGCTGGCGGGCGATATAGCCAGCGTACTTGATATCGATTTCAACCTGCTCGGCTACCGCCGCAGCGGCGGGCGTTAATTCGACAGCAGCGCATAAATCGGCGTAGCGCAGTTCGGGCCGTTTCAGTAAATCGGCCAGCAGCTGCTCGCGCGCCAACGGCTTCTCGATTTTCGCGTTGAGTGTTTTTGCGGCAGCGCTGTCGGCTTGCACCCATGTAGAGCGAAACCGTTGTTCATCGCTGACTATGGCTGCCTGTTTTTCGCTGAACGCCTGCCAGCGCGCATCGTCAACCAGGCCAAGCTCGCGGCCTTTTGCCGTCAGGCGGCGGTCGGCGTTGTCTTCGCGCAGTAACAAACGATATTCGGCGCGGCTGGTGAACATGCGATACGGTTCCAGCGTGCCCATGGTAATCAGGTCGTCAACCAGCACGCCCATGTAGGCCTCGTCGCGACGCGGGCACCAGGCGTCTTTTTCCTGAACCTGCAGGGCGGCGTTTAAGCCTGCCAGCAAGCCTTGCGCGCCGGCTTCCTCGTAACCTGTTGTGCCATTGATTTGACCGGCAAAAAACAGACCGTCGATAAATTTTGTTTCGAGAGAATACTTCAGGTCGCGCGGATCGAAAAAATCGTATTCAATGGCGTAGCCCGGGCGCGTAATGTGCGCGCGCTCAAAGCCCTTGATGGTGCGCACAAACGCATGCTGCACGTCGAACGGCAAACTGGTGGAGATACCGTTTGGATACACTTCGTGAGTATCCAGCCCCTCCGGCTCAATAAATATTTGATGCGAGGACTTGTCGGCAAAGCGCACTACCTTGTCTTCCAGCGACGGGCAGTAGCGCGGGCCAGTGCCTTCGATCACGCCGCTGTATAGCGGTGAACGATCAAGGCTGGCGCTAATCAGCTCGTGTGTGCGCGCATTGGTATGGGTGATATGGCAGCTGACTTGCGCCGGGTGTTCGGCCACGTCGCCAAGATAAGACATTACCGGCAGCGGCGTATCGCCAGGCTGCACGGCCAGACCGTCAAAATTAATAGTCCGTGCATCAATGCGCGGCGGGGTGCCGGTTTTCAAACGGTCAACGCGAAACGGCAGCTCACGCAGTCGCTGAGCAAGGCCAATAGAGGGCGCATCGCCGGCGCGGCCACCGGCATGGTTTTGCATGCCGATATGAATTTTTCCGCCTAGAAAAGTGCCGGTGGTCAACACCACGGTCGCCGCAAAAAAACGCAGGCCCATTTGTGTGACCACGCCGCGCACGCGGTCGCCTTCGATAATCAAATCATCGGCAGCCTGCTGAAACAACGACAGGTTCGGCTGATTTTCCAGGATGCTACGAATCGCCGCTTTGTATAATGCGCGGTCGGCCTGCGCGCGGGTCGCGCGTACGGCCGGCCCCTTACGCGAATTCAGTACTCGAAAATGAATGCCGGCGCGATCAGTCGCGCGCGCCATGGCGCCGCCCAGCGCGTCGATTTCTTTCACCAGATGACTTTTGCCGATGCCGCCAATCGCCGGGTTGCACGACATTTGCCCCAGCGTCTCGATGTTATGCGTCAGCAACAAGGTATCGCAGCCGATGCGCGCAGCCGCGAGCGCCGCTTCGGTGCCGGCATGGCCGCCGCCGATTACGATCACGTCATAGGTTTGGGGGTGGTCCATCGTGTGCTCGTGTATTGTTCAAAAGGCAGCCGGCGATTATACGCCGGAATAAGACGATATACACCTTTCGAGAAGCGCCATAGGCGGCCTATTCCGAGACAATTTCACGCAAAGCGACAATGAGCGCGTCCATATCAGCGTCGGTACCAATGCTGATACGCAGGTATTCATTGACACGCGGCTTGTCGAAATAGCGGGTGATAATGCCGCGCTCTCGCAGTTGCTGAAAAATTTCCGCCGCCGGTTGGTGCCCATGTTTGGCAAGTACAAAGTTGGCGCTTGATGGCAACACGTCAAAATCGAGCTGCTGCAACTCCGTTGTGGTGCGCTCGCGCGTTGCAATAACTTTGTGACACGTCGCGGCAAAATAAGCAGTATCTTCAAATGCTGCGGTTGCACCGGCAATCGCCAGTCTGCTTAGCGCATACGGATGAAAACTGTTTTTCACGCGTTCCAATGCCTCGATCAAATCGGCATTGCCGCAAGCCAGGCCAACGCGTAATCCCGCCAATGAGCGCGCTTTAGACAGCGTTTGTATCACCAGCAGGTTAGGGTATTGATCAAGCAACGCAATAGCGCTCGTATGCGGCTGCGCAAAATCGACATAAGCTTCGTCAATCACCACTACCGATTCTAAATTTTTTTGCAGCAGCGCTTCGATCCGATCCAGCTTGAGCACTATTCCTGTCGGCGCGTTTGGATTGGCGAATATGATGCCGCCGTTCGCCTTTGTAAAATCGTTAATATCAATTCGAAAATCACTGCGCAAGGCAACAGTCTCGTAATCGATGCCGAACAGACTGCAGTACACGGGATAAAAACTGTAGGTAATATCCGGAAACAACAGCGGCGCATCGTGCTTTAGTAACGCTTGAAACGTGTGGCCCAACACCTCATCGGAGCTATTGCCAACAAACACCTGGTTGCGCTGCAAAGCGTAATAGTCGGCAATCGCTTGTTTCAGTACTGACGCATTCGGATCCGGATATTTACGTAACTCTGCCGTGGTCGCGTTGGCGATAGCTTCGATAACCCTCGGCGAAGGCCCATAGGGATTTTCATTGGTATTGAGCTTGACCAGGTTGGCAACCTGCGGCTGCTCTCCCGGCGTGTACGGTGT
>JBBKXJ010000065.1:0-4525 GCA_037969395.1 Pseudomonadales bacterium | reverse complement strand
GAACGTCGCGATGCGCATTGTCACTCCTCCAGAATTTCAGACACTCCTTCTATAGTATCTGCCTTTAGTGTCGTATTTGTCTCAGTCGAACATTGGTACGGTGAACGGGTGGGGGAAATCTGCGATTTCGGGGCTTAGCTCGTTACCTGGGTTGCAATAAGGACTACGCGCAATCGGATAACGACACTATGCATCAAACCTGTTTTCTGCATCGACCAAATCCAGGCTTTCGTAGTATCGGCACGACTTACAGTTTGACTTGAACAATTCTGCAAGCCCTAGTCTAATGTCAAAATAAACTAATCCTGTCGGAGAAAAACATGCGACTCGCAACCATGTCTTTATCGTTTATATTCGTTCTCGCCAGCAGTCTGGCACTGGCGCAGGAGGTGACCACGCTTGCCGTCACCGACGATGTTTATATGCTGCAGGGTAAAGGTGGCAATGTTGGCGTAATTGTCAGTGAAGACGAGATGCTGGTGATCGACGACGATTACGCCGATATGTCGGACCAGCTGCAGGCGGCGCTGCAGGAGCTGAGCGACAAGCCCATGCGGTTTCTGATTAACACCCACTGGCATTCCGACCACGCTGGCGGCAATGTTCACTTCGGTCCGCACACAAATATTGTAGCGCACGCCAATGTGCGCAAGCGCATGTCGACTCGACAGGAGATGAAAGCCTTGGGGCGCGTGGTAAAAGCTACGCCTAAAAAAGGCCTGCCGGTGGTCACGTTTGAGAACGCTGTGACGCTGCACGCGGCTGACCAGACGGTTGAGCTCAAACATTTTCCGGCCGGGCACACCGACGGCGATAGCGTAGTGTTTATTCAACCGGCGAATGTCGTGCATATGGGCGACCACTACTTTGCCAAAGCGCTGCCGTTTGTTGATTTGGGCTCGGGCGGCAGCGTGCAGGGTTTTCTGCGCAATGTGCAATCGGTGCTTGAGCAAACCAACACCGAGACACGAATCATTCCAGGCCACGGGCCACTATCAAATCAAGCCGAGCTGCGCACGCATCTCGCCAAACTAAAACGCAGCGTGGCTATTATTACCGACTATAAGAAAGCCGGGCTCAGCGCTGAGCAGGCCAAACAAAAGGGCTTACCCAAGGCCTTCGATGATTGGCAACAGGGGTTTATCAAAACCCCTCAATGGATAGATACCGTGTACGGCAGCTATAAGTAATTGTCTATTAAGGGCACCTCTATTAATTGCTTGCGCCCAAATAAAACGCAATAATGCAGTTTATGTTAGCGGTTACGCTTGATACTATTCGCGCGCTACGCGATTGAGCCACGACACCGTGGACACGCATTGAACAAACCGGAGAACGACATGACAATACAAGTTGGCGATAACATTCCACAAGCAACCTTGAAAGTGATGGGCGACAACGGCCCGGAAGATGTATCCACTACCGACCTGTTTGCCAATGGCAAAGTCGTGTTGTTTGCGGTGCCCGGTGCCTTCACGCCTACCTGTACGGCGACGCATTTGCCGGGTTATGTCGTTCACGCCGATGACATTAAAGCCAAAGGCGTCGAGAAAATCATCTGCATGGCGGTCAACGATGCCTTTGTGATGGACGCCTGGGGCAAATCCCAAAATGCCGAGAACCTGACCATGGTAGCTGATGGCAACGGCGAATTTAGCAAAGCACTTGGCCTGACCATGGACGCCAGCGGTTTTGGCATGGGCCAGCGTTCGCAGCGCTTTGCGCTGGTTACCGAAAACGGTAAAGTCACACATCTTGCAGTAGAAGAAGGCGGCGCGCTGAAAGTGAGCTCTGCTGAAGCCATACTCGCCGCGCTGTAGCTGTTAACAATCAAAAGCTATAACCGAGGACTAGCGCCATGACCGACGCCGTAAGAGCAAGCGATACGCCTTTTGCTACCGAAGTCGAAGCCGGTAAAAATTACTTCTGGTGCGCTTGCGGTAAGAGCGCAACGCAGCCTTTTTGCGACGGCTCGCACAAAGACAGTGGTTTTGCCCCGGTTAAGTACAGTGCCGAAGAAAGCAAAACGGTTTATTTCTGCGGCTGCAAGAGCACCGGGAAACCACCGCTATGCGACGGCAGTCACGGCAAAGCCTGAGAGTTACCACCAACCACACCATGGGAGCGCCTGCTTGCTCCCATTCCTTTACATACAATATTCGCGACTGAAGTCGCTCCCACAACTAAACCTGTTGTGTAGGAGCGATCTCGGTCGTGAACCTGATCGCTAGCCCAAAACTTAAAGTGACCTCACTCAATAAACCCAAACATCACCGCCTGCATGCACTGATGCTGCTGGCCGTGCTCGGTGTTTGCTTCCTGTTGCTGTCTAATAACTTCTCGTCATCCGATGATTTGATCAATGAAGTTAATAATTTCGGTCACATCGTACTGTTCGGCTCGTTTTCGATTGGCTTACTGCTGTGGATAAGAACCACCCAGCAACGACGCGTTCCCGGCATCCGCCAGCAATATATGCTGGCTTTTATAGTGGCGCTGGTTATTGCCACATTCGTGGAGTTTTTACAGGTATTCGGACCGCGCTCGGCCGACCTGATCGATGCGCTGCGCAACGCCGTGGGTGTGTCGGCTTTCCTCGGCTGCTATGCACTGTTTGACGACAAACTGAAACGCGTGCAAAAACTTAATCGCGGCGTTAAGGCACTGTGCCTGGCCGTGTTGCTGATTTTCCCGGGGCTTGCGTTGGTGCCGGTGGTCAAAGCCGTACACTTTGAGTATCTTAAATTCTCCCAGTTGCCTGTACTGATGGATTTCGACGACGACTGGGAGTACGGTCTGGTGTTGCGAGCACGCGCTAATATCGTTCCTCTTAAGCACGGTCCACAGGCCGGCTGGGCGCGCGCACAGTTTAAGCCTGACCACTTTGCCGGCTTACTGTTCAAGAAGTTCTGGGGGCACTGGGGCATGTATTCCAAACTGCATATTGAGTTGCTGTCAGAAGCGACGCAGGAAGAAAGGCTGTACATACTGGTGTTCGACAAGGATTACGTCTACGAACTGGAAGATGCATACCAACACGAAGCCATCTTACAACCCGGCGCAAACACCATCACCATCGACCTGCGCGACGTTGAACTCGGCCCACAAACCCGCAAGATAAAACTAAACCGCATAGAAGGACTGCAATTAATTCGCCGCAGCGAACCACGCCAGCTATCGATCAGAATCAAGCGCATCGTGCTGGAGTAACTGCCAGGGAGTTGGGGGCCTTCGCGACGGAAGTCGCTGCTACAGGGGGAGGCCGTTACAGCGAGGGCGACCTCGGTCGCAAGTAAAGTCAATCTTCAGCCAGTTCGCCTTCAATCAACAAGCCTTCATGCGGCTCTTTTGGCCTACCCATGGGAGAACGGTGAACGGTTCGCCAGGCATCGAATTTCTTTAACTCGTCGCCTATAGAGTTAATGGTCCAGCCAAACAGAGCAACATCGTCTATATAGCCAAAGCCAAGTAAAATATCCGGAATCAAATCGGCAGGAATGACGAAATACAGCAGGGAAGCGATGGCCAACAGAATCGCTTTGGCCGACACATCGCGATACTCTCCGAGCCGGTAATATTTAACCAAATCCAGCAGCAGCGAAACCTGGCCGCTTATTTTACGCAGCGCGTCGTGCTTATCCGCAGCCTTGGCTCTGGCCTTGCCGAGCAGCGCATCGAGTTTGCCTGGGTTGTCCATAAAACTTTTGGCACGGCCCAGTGCCTCTTTGTAGACGCGACTGCGCCGTGTTCTGTCGCCTATTGCCATGAGTATTTCGCCATCCGCCGGCAGTTTTAATCCGGTTGAATCAAAGTCAATCAATGCTGAGTATTCTAACATTTGTGAACCTGCGTAGTTGAACGCAGGGATTACAGCATGGAAAAAAGTCGACCCCGCCGTTTGCCCGCGTGTTTGTGCTTTATACACTGCAAGCCTGCGTACCATGGATTACCATACGCCAATCGATCAAAACACGACAGCCGAGGTTAAACAATGAACAAAACGATTGCCGCACTTACTATTTTTATGGTCTGCGGCCACGCCGTGGCGCAGGCGGAGGGATTGCCAATTACGCCTGGAATATGGGAAACGACCACAGTCACAGAAAACAGCGTTACCGGAAACCGCACCGACACGCAAAAAAACTGCATTAAAGAAACAGAACTCGACCCCACCACGCAGATGCAGGGCATACCGAAAGATCAATGCGAAGTGAACACCGCCGTCGACGGCAATACCATGACTTACGATATGGTCTGCGCGCCACCACAGGGCGCCAAACTAACCTTCAGTGGCAGCGTGACGGTCGATGGCGAGACTATGCAGGGCAGCATGCAGATGCAAGGCGATATGGCCGGCCAGAAAATGACCATGAATGGCAAAACAACCGGCAAACGACTAGGGGACTGCTAGTGTGGTGTAACGAATAAAGCGTTCATATAGCGAGTCGCCAAGGGGTCAGCCGTAAGGCGCATTTCCGAAGGCATATTGGGCATATGTCAAGGGAATGCAACGCAGCGGATGGCC
>JBBKXJ010000064.1:0-4567 GCA_037969395.1 Pseudomonadales bacterium | reverse complement strand
CGTAATCAACCCAGTCGTGCTTGAATTTCGGCGCAGCCAGCTTGATGTCGGGCGCAATGGTTGCACGATCCAGAAACACGATTTTAATGGTCATCGATTAACATCCTCGCGGAATATATGGTTCCAGCTTAGTACCCCTTCCAGGTGATATTGCCTAATGCAGCGTTAAGCAGGCCGTTCTCGGCAAGGCGCACTGGTGAAGGCATAGTGGGCCTACGTCGAACCAGTGCAACGCCGCAGAGGGCGGCCTGCTTAGCGCCCTTCGGGTCATCCCAAAAGCGGCACAGTGCTTCGTCTCCTAAAGAGCCTACTGTTGGTGTTTCCCCTCAACATAGACCCACTATGTCTTCGGGAAAGCGCCTCGCACTGTACCGCTTTTGGAATGACTGCATTAGGCACTATCACCTGGAAGGGGTACAACCACTATGCATCCTTCATCTGCGCGATAAACGTCTTCGATTCGTCTATGGATTTTTGCATGGCTTTTACCAACCGGTCGACATCGGCATTGATGGTTTGCAGTTCGCCATCAAGCGAGGCGATAGCGCGGGCGTTCAGGTTATGTTTTAAATACAGCACCTGATCCTTAAGGGTCGCGAGAACCGGGTGCATTGTTTTCTCGGCGCTGCGCATACTTTTTTCAAGCTGCGCGTACTTCAGTTTCGTGCTGGTCAGTTTGGCCTGGCTGTCACGGCGTAACTTTGCGTCGCTGAACTCGCCGATTTCCTTTTTCCATTCAGTAAATAAATCGTTAGCAACATCTTCAACACTGTTGATGCGGTCCTGGATTTCTTCAGCCGCTTCAACGCTGTCTTCATATTCGCCGTTTAGCTTGTCGTACACTTTTTCGAGGTTGCCGCCGTCGAAGTTAACCACCGAGCGGAACTGTTCCAGCGCGTCTTTGAACTGTTGCTGGCCGTCTTCCTGTGCTCCCTGCGCGTCTTCTATTCGGTCAATCATAATGTCGCGCTTTTCAACGCCGACTTTTTCCCATGCGTTGTAATACGCCGTTTGGCACGCCGTTAGCAATGCTGTTGATAATAGTATGCTTAGCAAAGCGGCAACCGGCATGGGGCGAGGTACATTTTTCATTCGAATTCCTGAATGTAATTGAGAGATCTGCACGGCAGTAAATGTACCATGAATGGCATAATGCGGAAAAATTACGATTACTTTTTTACGTTTTTTAATGGTTTACGTTGTCGCATTGCTGCCGCAACCGCTTGTTGCACAATTTGACAGAGCTGCTCGCTGTCTTCCACCGCGTCGGGTGGTGCCATATAGTAGGACATGGCAAACGATTTACCGTTTTTTTCATAGGTGAACGGCGGCAAGTCGAGCTGTTCGAAAAAGACACGATTACCATCGTCAACCTTTAAGTACAGGGTGTCATCGGCAACCAGCCCGCACATCAAATCCTGCACATAAATACCGTGACCGCCAAACATGCCGCGCGCACGCACCGGCCCCACGGGACTTAGTTGCTCCAGCAAAAAATTGACGAATTCGGGCAGTGGTTTTGCCATACGTTGTATCTTAATACGCTATTGCCAGTTTGTAAGTTAAACGATTACACCACACTACCGCCAGTAACGCGGTTTGCCCGCCGCTCACCAGGATAGTCAGGTCTCATGTCTTACAACCACGGGTTTGCGCCCATAGCTAACAAAAACGCTGTGCTGCTTGTGCTGGGTTCCATGCCCAGCGTCGCGTCGTTACAGCAGCAGCGGTATTACGCTCACCCGCGCAATGCCTTCTGGCCCATTATGCAGCGCCTGTTTGATGCACCGGCTGAACTTACTTACGCTGAAAACAAGGCGCTGCTGAAACGTCACCGGGTCGCCGTATGGGACGTGCTCGCCGCCTGCTTCAGGCCTGGTAGCCTGGACTCGGCTATCGACGAGAAGTCGATCTCGGCGAATGATTTTGCCGGATTTTATGCAACTCACAGGCGGCTGCAGCAGGTGATTTTTAACGGTGGCAAAGCTGAGCAAATGTATAACAGACATGTGCTGCCGCATGTGGCGGAACGCTGGCCGCAGCTACATTACAGCCGTTTGCCATCTACCAGTCCGGCGATGGCAGCGTTGAGTCTGGAGCAAAAAACAGAGCAATGGAGCGTGCTGCGCCGGCTAGTGGGTGATGCGCCGGGGCCTTGATGCACAGGTGAACAGGTGAACAGGTGAAAGGAAAATGTCGAGCGTTGAGGGTGCTTACTGTTCGCGCTGTATGGAACAATATAACGATAAACCATTCGCAACCAACGACAAATAAGCCGGCGCCTACTGACCCAGTTGCCGCGAGCCCTGGTTGATGGCGAAAAAAAGGGACCACTCACTGGCCCTTCTTTTTCGCATCGATGACTTCTCAGCAGTTAAAGAAACTTCTTGGCCAGCCCTGCCAGTCCGCCGACCGAGTCCAGCAATGAGCCGCCGCTGCTCGACTTGTCGAGCAGTTGCGGTAACACATCTTTCAGGCTGTTAAGTACCGAGCCTTCGTCCGTGTTAAGTTTTTGCGCTGTCTGTTCTATCTGTGCGGAGCCAAATAAATCTTTAACTTCATCGGTAGAAATGTCTTTGTTGTCACCGTCGCCAAGCCAGGAGGCGGCGACACTGCCCAGACCATTTTTCTGCAGTCCGGCAACGATACTGCCTAAATCGAGTTTGCCGTCGGCGTTTGACAGTAGATTGCCAATTGCGTCTTGCATGGCGCCGCTGTCGCCGCCGGATGACCCCATTTTTTGTGCCAATAGATCGGCACCCATTTTTAGAATATCCATCGTATAACTCCTGGTTTCGCTTAAGACAAGTTCGCGCAGCATAGCCACGCCGCGCTGCGGCCATATAATGCTCACATCGCAGTATGTATGCAACATTCAACTGTTAAATCTGACTTGCTTGGCAAGCGCAGCAGAGCGCGCTATGATTGCGCCGTCGAATAGTAATAAACGAGAGAGTAACCATGTCCAAAAAGCACCATCTACGCCAATCCACTGATGATGAGTCTGAAATTGACCTGACACCCATGTTGGATGTTGTGTTTATCATGCTTATTTTCTTTATCGTAACGGCATCGTTTGTTAAAGAATCCGGCCTTGAGGTGAATCGGCCCGAATCGCAAAAGTCTGATCCGTCTGATATTCAGAATATCGTCGTCTCTGTGTCCGCCAGCGGCGAAATCTGGTTGAATGACCGGCGCATCGATATTCGTGCGGTGCGTGCCAACATCGAACAATTGCGCGCCGAAGAGCCCAAAGCGGCTGTGATTGTGAAAGCGCACAATAAAGCCAAAACTGAAGTGTATGCCGCAGTGATCGACGCTGCGAAAGAAGCCGGTGCCAGTGGCGTCTCGCTGACCACCACCGAAGACACATAACGAAAGATTTATCGTCAAGCTGGCCGTAGCTGGCTACCAGGCATCAACGAAAGCCAGCCTCAGTGCTGGCTTTTTCGTTTTTTGCACTAAGCGCCTTCGCGGTGAAACTGGTTCCGATTAAGTAACTATTTTAGCTCTTTCTGGGCGCACTCTTGTAGTTAAAAAACCTGGCATTCCATAAGGCAGTGTGAGCATCGATGCGTACTCACAGACGGCTGGCCGCCAGGGCCGCGTAATATTGTCGCGGACGATTCTCGGGCTGGTTGCGTGTTAGATTAAGACTGGTTTATGCTGAATAAATATTGCTACAACGCGTCGGCTCGACGACTAGTGGCAGCACAGCCTTAATATAAAGTGTGCCGGGAGGTAAGATCATCGTGAAGGAACAGATACAGCAAGACGTAAGTAAGCTGCGCACGGAACTGGAAGTGCTTAGCAGCCTGTCAGCCGAAGAGCGCGCCAAACTTGATCAACTGGTAGCCGACATCGAAGCGCATTCGGCAAGTGGTGAGCACTACGGTGTGTTACAGGAACAGCTTGAAGGCGCGCTGGCGCGGTTCGAAAGCTCACACCCGGCGCTGAGTGGCGTGCTGCGCAACATCATGAATACCCTGAGTAATATTGGAGTCTAGGAGCCTGTCGGACTTAGGATGATGCTACTGCGGCGGCGGTAAATCGGCCCATTTTTCCGCGATTTCTCGTTACATAGTCACCACTATGCGCCTCAAAATCGCGAAAAACTGTACTCGATTTCCCACTCCCCTCGCTACGAACCCCTAAGTCCGACAGGCTCCTAGCGGAGAAGGTATGCGCTGGTTAGTTCTTGAGTTTCTGGCATGACTCTGATGATGACGACGAATACGTCATCGCTATTTACCACCACTATGATTATTACGACTGCTATTTACCTGCCGACACAAAAACTCGAACCGCCAAATTGCTGGCGCTCCGTGGCCGAGTTGTGCAAATAGCAGACAGTGTTATCTAACCTTTCCTTTTTTCTTCGTATTGGTTTCGCCAATGGGCTACTGTACAATCATACAGTCAAACCAGATCATCACTGAAATAACTACCTCATGATCAGCGACCCGTTTGAGAAACTTAATGCCGCGCAACGCAAAGCAGCGACCCACGGCGAGCTGAACGACGGCGGCGTTTGGTCAAGCCAGCCATTGCTGGTCATCGCCGGGGC
>JBBKXJ010000063.1:0-3981 GCA_037969395.1 Pseudomonadales bacterium | reverse complement strand
GCCCGCTCTCAAGCTGCTTGCCTACACGGTGGAGCTGCTCGCCTTCGCAGATGACCTTCATGTCATCTTCGTCGTAACGCTGTTTAAGGTCGGTCGCGAGCGTGACTCGCCAGTCCGTTTTCCTATTCAGAAGGCGCTGCAGTACCGCTGCCTCAAACAATGTATCGCCATTGATAAGCACGAAGGGCCCGGAAAATTCCTCCCTTGCGACCCAGCAAGTACCGAGGTTGTCGGAGTGTGCGAAAAACGGGTTAAAAAACGACCTTACCGGAACCCCCTGGTTTTCAGCAATGATAGCTTCTACATTGCGAGCACCGAAGCCAGTCACCACGACGACTTCGTCAATATCGCACTGCGCGATCTGACCAAGCTGCCATTCAAGGATTGATCGGGCTTGCACCGGCAGTGCACATTTTGGACTATTTTCTGTAAGCGGCAACAGACGCTTGCCTTGCCCCGCGCTAAGGATTATTGCTTTCAAACGACTACCTCTATCCGTTATTGTTAATACTGTACTCTATCCGTTATTGTTGCAATTGTTAATACCGCACTCGACCTGAAAAGCAATACGATGCGCATCGCGATCACGCCGGAGCCGGCCATGCTAGCCACTAAGCTAAGCTATCATGATGATGTAAACCGCAGCAAACTGTTCATTATCTGAACTATAGCTGGCGCTTGAGCCGATTGGACAAGTGATCGCCAAGACGATGCACCAGCGCGAGAATAGTCAGTGTTGGATTGGCCCACCCGCCGGTGGCGAATACTGAACTGCCGGCGACGAACAGATTGTCCAGCTCATGTACCCGGCAGTCGGCATCCACTACGCCGGTGCTGGCGCAAGCGGACATTCTGGTCGTGCCCATATGGTGATAGCCGCCAATTGGGTGATTGCTCACTGTCTGATCTATCGGCCAGTGCAGGGAGCCGTCCTGCAGCCAGTCGGAAGCTTTAACCCTGCCCAGGCCAAGACGTCGGTATTCTTCGTCCAGCGCATGCGCCAATTTGCGCACCGTCAGTTTATCCAGCTCCCCGAGTTGCCAATCCAGATCGGCCGTCAGACATCCCAGCGCATCGCGGCGCTCGGATAAGCACACCCGACTGCTTGGGTTGGGCGCCTGCTCTGCCCGAACGATAAGGTGCAGACTGGTCAACCCCAGTTTAGCGCGCCATTGTTCCACGCCGGATCTAAAATGTCGCTGCAGCCAGGCTCGGCTGCGACGATAGGCATACCACAGACGACGCCCCGATCGATTGGGGTGCAGCTCGTGCTTGAGTTTCAGGTACAGCTGTTTGTCCAGCGGAGTCCCCCTTGCTGGATCGCGCTGCAATTTGAAGGTGATGGCGCTGTTGAGTATTCCCAGTCGCTCCTGCTGGGCTTCAGTGCTGACCAGTGCCGGCGCAAACGGCGTGGCGTTGTTAGGAAACCGTTTGCGGTACAGCGACCACAGCTGAAACGCCTGCGTAGTCTCTACAGTACCCAGCCGGCCATGCGGATGCTCCATAAAATACCGGCCTACCTGATCATGCGTATTGCCAAGTCCCTGGGTCTGTACGTCTCTGGCTGCCAGCAATAGTCTGGCGTTTTCGACCGCACCGCAGGCCAACACAAAATAACGCGCCGTCACGGCAGCAGCCACATGCTCAAGGTTTTTGACGTCCACGCGGGAAATCCGCCTGCCGTTCTCCGCAGCCTGAATATGCACGACATTGGCGTGCAAAACCAGGGTGATCAGTGATGAGTGTGCGATATCGTCGCAGCCGCTCGCGCCGAATCGCTCCTGGCGCTCATCGAAACGCCAGAACCGGCTTGCGAATGTATCTGGATTGAAGGCCGTCGGCCTGCTGTCGGTCAATTGCCACAGAGCTTCGTCGTAGCTGTACTTGCCCAGTTCAAGATCATCGTGTGCCTTTCGGTAGTAACGTTGCAGGTCGTCAATGCCGATCGGCCAACTGCTGTGTGGCACCCAGGCACGCTTTCTGAAATCGATGGGATCAAGTGGCACACAACGGCCGCCCCATATGTTGGTGGTGCCGCCTAGAAAGCGCAGTCTGGATTCTTCCAACGGGTAATACTGCATGCCGATGTTGGCGCCTGCATACAGTGATTGGGTGCGGCTGTCGAAGTCGAGGCCGCCGCTCTCAAGCAGACACACACTGTGCCCATGCTGACTCAAAGATCGGGCCAGCGTAACGCCGGCGGCGCCAGCGCCCACAACGCATACGTCCGCCGTAAACGTGCGCGGCGCATCGGCTAGGCTGAAATCAACCAGCACTGTGATCCGGCCAGCCCAAGTGGGCCGATTTCGGACAGCATAGCCGTTGCATTATTGTTGTCGTGGTCATCTGCTCAGCCATCCTTGCCTGTGGCGACGCTGCAGTCAATCTCGCGTGGCCAGCGGCGTTTCATGCACACCCACTGACCGGGGTTGCGTTGTATCCATCGTTCAAACTCCTTATTGAGCTCAATAGTCATTCGAATTGCCTGCTCATCAGGGTCATTGCAGTCTTCGTCTGGTGTGATCAGTCGCGCCAGCGTAATACGGTAGCGTTGCTCCGGAAGCCGGTCACAACGTACTGCGATCAATGGGCACTTGAAACGCAAGGCAAGTCGTGCGATTGATGTATTGGTTAGCGCTTCGTGACCAAAAAAGGGCAGCATCTTGCCTTGGTCGAATCGAGTGTCTACCGCCATGCCCAGGCAGTTGCCGTCAGCGAGTTCCTTCATCAGCGGACGCACACTGTTTTCTCTGGGAATCCAATTGCAGCCCAGCGACTCCCGCAGGGGGATGAACAATTTTCGCACATGGGGGTTGTACTCCGGCGCGGCCAGCGATGTTATCTTGATATTCACCAGCTGGCCAAGCATTAACGCGTATTGCCACGCCCCTACGTGTGCGGTAACAAGTACCGCCGGTGAACCCGGCTTCAATGGTGCGATTCTCTGGTCCTCGGAAGCCAATTCAAGGCGCGTGTCACGCTCGGCCAGGACGCGGCTGGCCTGTGCGAGTTCGGCGGCGGCCATGCCAATATGTTGAAAAGTTGCTTTTACCAGCCGATCGATCTCTTTTTCATCACTGCCCGGAAATGCGATGCGCAGATTGCGGCGCGCTTTTTCGCTGTTAAACCCAAGCGGCCCGAAAAATCCGAGAACCTCCGCCGCAACGCGGTTTGCATTGCGTGGGGACAAGCCCTTGAGCAGGCGAAATCCGCCCCCGATCAACCAGGCGTCGAAACGCGCCAATGGGTCCTTCAACCCAGGCAGCGCCTGTACGAGATGTTTTGGTACTAGATAATTATCAGGCATATCACGCTATCCAATCGCATCAGCGTTTCCTTGCAACTAGCCAGATCATGCCGGTGAATGTCACGGCGGCGGCACACGTTGCAGCAATTCCGGGACCAGCTATACCAATCCAGCTCGTGATACCCACAAACGTTACGATATAAACCAACATTGACACGATGTTGAGTCGCAGCACCCGACCGGCGCTGCCCATTGCATAGGCCGCTGCCCTGAGAATTGCAGAGCAAAGATCCAGCGTCGCTGCAAATAGTAGCCAACCCAGCACCGTTGCGGCACCGGCGTAGCCGGCTCCTGCGAGCGTTTCGAGCAGTGTGGCGCCGTAAGCCAGCATGATGAACACAATGATTAAACCACATGCCGCGGCAGTCGTAGTGGTCTTGATAAGGATCCAGTTAAAACCGGCTTCACCGCGATTCCAGATTCTGGTCAAATCTGGAAACAGCACCTGCCGAAGAAACACCGCCGGGATGGTAAGCACCTTGGACAATCCGTTAGCGAGCCGAAAAAGACCTGCGGATTCGGGTCCCAGCAGCAACCCCACCAGCAGGTTCGACGCCTGTTTCGGAATCAGGTCCAGATTGCTCTGCCAATACACCACATTGGTGAAGCTAATCATGCCGGGGAATTCTTGTCGCCAACGGCCGAGCTTGACCGTGCGTAGCCGGGCCTGCGGT
>JBBKXJ010000062.1:0-6282 GCA_037969395.1 Pseudomonadales bacterium | reverse complement strand
CGTAATCAACCCAGTCGTGCTTGAATTTCGGCGCAGCCAGCTTGATGTCGGGCGCAATGGTTGCACGATCCAGAAACACGATTTTAATGGTCATCGATTAACATCCTCGCGGAATATATTGCTCCAGCCTGGTTGCATTCCCCGTTCGCGCCGCTGCGATAGCAGTGACTCCACTGCTTGCGGCTCCACGCCGAACCAGCCGGCTGCGTAACCGCCGCAGCATTATATTTTTGTCGTTTGAATGGTTGCAGGCCAGTATACAAGGGTGTCGCAAAAGCAGCGGTAACATTAACAGAACAGGTATACTGTTTCACCTGTACCTTGATCATTACCCTGTTTTCTAGCTAGAGCAGCTGCGGTGCGCAGCATGGATAACAACTCATGGCCATCAGCACGTTTGAACTTTTCAGTGTCGGCATCGGCCCCTCCAGTTCGCACACAGTCGGGCCCATGCGCGCCGCCCTCTACTTCATACAAGGCCTGCAAAATAGCAAACAACTGCAGCGGGTGGCACGCCTCAAAGCCGAAATGTACGGTTCATTGGGTGCAACCGGCAAGGGTCATGGCACCCGCGGCGCCGTGCTGATGGGGCTTGAGGGTGAGTCGCCGGAAACGATCGACATCACCACAATGGCCGAGCGACTGGACGCCATTCGTACCAATAGCGCGCTGACCTTACCGGGCAAGCGCAGCATCACATTCGACTACAAGCAAGATCTGCTGTTCCACCGCAAAAAAAGCCTGCCATACCACCCTAATGGCATGATCTTCACCGCCTATGACGATGCAAAGCTAGAAATCAGGGCAGCGACGTATTTTTCTATAGGCGGCGGCTTTGTAGTTGATGAGCACGCGGCACTTGAGAATCGAATTTTCGAAGACGACTCTACCCTGCCCTACCCGTTTACGACCGGCGCAGAGCTGCTTGCTCTTTGCGCGCAGCACGGTAAATCCGTTAGTGATATTATGCTGGCTAATGAGAGAGTATGGCGCAGCGAGGAAGAGATACGCGACGGCTTACTGCACATCTGGCAAGTTATGCAAGACTGTGTAAAAAATGGCTGCCATCACGACGGCATACTCCCCGGCGGACTAAAAGTAAAACGCCGGGCCGCGGCCCTTTACCGCCAGCTTACCGAGCGCCCCGAGTCTGCCCTGATAGACCCGCTGGCTATTACCGACTGGGTTACGCTGTACGCGCTGGCAGTCAACGAAGAAAACGCGGCGGGCGGACGTGTGGTAACCGCGCCAACCAACGGTGCGGCCGGCATTATCCCTGCCGTATTACACTACTATATGCGCTTTCATCCGGGATCTAACGATACCGGTGTGGTGCGTTTTTTGTTGACAGCAGCGGCGATTGGCATTTTATATAAAGAAAACGCATCGATTAGCGGCGCTGAAGTTGGCTGTCAGGGTGAGGTCGGTTCGGCCTGCTCAATGGCCGCCGGCGCGCTAACGGAAGTGTTAGGCGGCACGCCGGCGCAGGTGGAGAATGCCGCCGAAATTGGCATGGAACACAATCTCGGTCTCACCTGTGACCCCATCGGTGGGCTGGTACAGGTGCCGTGCATCGAACGCAATGCCATGGCCTCCATCAAAGCGATCACCGCCTCGCGACTGGCCTTGCGCGGTGACGGCACTCACTTTGTGTCGCTGGATAAAGTGATTAGAACCATGCGCGACACCGGTCGCGATATGCATAAAAAATATAAAGAAACGTCCAGAGGGGGATTGGCCATCGACGTGACTGAAGTGCCGGTCAATGTTACAGAGTGTTAGCGGTGAGTTAGGGCCCGCGTCAAAATTAAATCACAGATTAGCGTGTCGAGGCGCCCGCATGGCAAGACGCGAAAATGCAGGAATATAAGTATATTTCAAGTTTTCGCACCAAAAGTAGGCCCAGTAGGGGACGCAGCCAGGCGGGATGGATCGGCGGGCAAAATGTGATTTAATTTTGACGCGGGCCCTTAGCTGCTCTCAACCAACAGCTTTTGTAGAATCGCTCGGCAGTCGCTGTCATCCATTAATAGCGGCACTGGGTAAGAAGAGCTTTCGGTTATCGCAGCCTGTGCCAGCGCGGCAATATCGTCTTGCTTAAGCGCCTCACAGGTTGTGGGTATACCCACGTCGTTGCTCAGCTCACGCACTGCCTCAATAAACAAACGAGCATTGTCCTGCTCGCTATTGACGGCAACGGCCACGCCTGCTGCCACTGCAAGCCGTGCCAGAGAGGGCGCTGCCAAAGGTAATGAATACTCTAACAGATGAGGTAGCACCATCGCATTGGCCAGACCATGCGCTATGCCGTACTTGCCGCCTAACTGATGGGCAATGGCGTGGACGCTGCCGACGTTGACCTGATTTATCGCAACGCCGCCATAAAATGAAGCGGTTGCCATATTCTGCCGCACGTTGGCGTTGCCGCCGTCGCTGCAGGCCTGACGTAAATTATCGAACACCAGCTTTACCGCCTTGCGGCCAAATTCTTTGGCGGTGCCCCGATTCCAGGTGCCGATGTAAGCTTCGATGCCGTGCGTCAAGGCGTCCATTCCAGTTGCCGCTGTAATGTGTACCGGCAAGCCCAGCATAAGCGCCGGGTCCAGGGCGGCGGCGAGCGGCAACATTTTATTGTCGCTCATGATCAGCTTTTCGTGGCTTGCACCGTTGGTAATCACGGCGCCGAGCGTGGCTTCAGAGCCAGTGCCCGAGGTCGTTGGTATAGCGTACAAGGGCGGCAAGTCGGCCCTGGCTCTGCCAAAACCGACCAGGCTGCTTATCTCGACATTGTTGGTTGCCAGGGTGGCGATTATTTTCGCCGAATCGTTGGAGGAGCCGCCGCCTATCGCAGCCGTGCAGTTTGTACGCGGCCAAACCCGCGTGTACCACATCAAAAGTTGGATCGGGTAATACGCCGTCGAAAATGGCGAAATCCACGTTGGCATCTTTAATACCTTGCAGCGCAGTGTCAACGACTCCCAGGTCAACCAGCGGCTTGTCGCTGACCACCAGTAGTTTATTGACGCCGCTGGCAGCGATATGGGCACCCAGCTGGGTTGAGCTGCCAATGCCAGCAAACACCATTTCGACATTTTTAGGCGGCCATGTGTTTTTATTTGGTGACTATGGTTACAGAAAACGGTCGCCAACAACAGTTTTCAGCTTAGTCCGCGCGCCCGCTTTATTACCTGGTAAGCGAGCAGCTATAACGCGTTGCAACAGGGGCATGTTAGCTGACAATTGCAGGCGTATTGATGTACGATATTTAATGAATTTTTCGGGGGAACAGTATATGACCGATGCATTAACTTACACGCCGCCAACAGTGTGGCAGTGGGACGCGGAGAGTGGTGGCAAGTTTGCCAATATCAACCGGCCGGTTGCAGGTGCCACGCACGATAAGCAACTGCCCGTGGGCGAACATGCTCTGCAGCTTTATTCGCTGGCGACACCCAACGGCGTAAAGGTCACAGTGCTGCTGGAAGAATTGCTGGCGCTGGGTAAAAGCGACGCCGACTATGACGCTTGGTTGATAGATATTGCCGAGGGCGAACAATTCGGCAGCGGCTTCGTCGCGGTCAATCCGAATTCGAAAATTCCGGCGTTGCTCGACAGGAGCACTACCCCGCCGACCCGCGTGTTCGAATCAGGCGCGATAATGGTTTATCTCGCGGAAAAATTCCAGGCGTTTCTGCCCACAGATCCCTCGGCGCGAGCCGAATGCATGTCGTGGCTGTTTTGGCAGATCGGCAGCGCGCCATTCCTCGGCGGCGGCTTCGGGCATTTTTACGCCTACGCGCCGGAGAAATTGGAGTACCCCATCAACCGCTACGCAATGGAGGTGAAACGTCAGCTAGATGTGCTGGATCAGCTTCTGGCAGCACGGCGCTATCTGTGTGGCGACGACTACAATATCTCCGATATGGCGAACTATGCCTGGTACGGTAGTCTGGTTCTGGGCAATATTTACGAGGCGCAAGAATTTCTCGATGTGAAGTCGTACACCAACGTCGTTCGCTGGGCCACCGAAATTGCACAGCGCCCCGCCGTTCAGCGCGGTCGGCGCGTTAATAAAACGTGGGAAGAAGACGGAGATCAGGTGCCTGAGCGGCACTCGGCCAGTGATTTGGACTAAAAAGAATGTCACTTGGTTAAGCGTATAGACCGGCCTGAATACTGTTTATCGATGGCGGCAGCGACACGCTGATGCGACCTCGGCAGTTTTAAATGCAATAAAATCCTCCGCCGCAAGCACCAGAGTATTACGGCTTAGACTCCCTACTCACCGCTAACGGTGGCATTCGACTACGTAGGAATGCTTCCAGCGCTACATTGCGCGGGAGTGGGTGCGGGTAAACGGCGGACAATCGAATCCGTAAAGCGCCAATCCCCGCTCACATCAACTACCGAAGCATGCCTTTCGCGCTTCTGGTCTCCATTGTCATTGGTTAAACCAATTTACCTAACTTCGATCATTTATCGAGTGTGCAGGTGACGTGTGGTTGTTCTAACGAGGCCGGCACTCACTATTAGTGAGCGAGACATCGTTAATTCGAGAGGGTAAATTTATCATGTGAAAACATTGCAAAAATTCAGGGTTTACGTATAGTGCGCCATACCATCGCTAATTGGTTAAACCAATTATCCAATTCTTATAATGTTAGGTATTGATGATGACGCATTCCCGCATGAAGCGACCCAAGGTGTCGGACGTTATAACCGAACAGATTGGTGCCATGATTATTGAAGGCGGCCTCAAACCCGGCGCGAAGCTGCCACCGGAACGCAAACTGGCAGAGCAATTGCAAACGTCTCGTCCTACGCTTCGGGCAGCGCTGCAGCAGCTGGAAACTCAAGGTTTTATTTACCGAGTGCAGGGCGGCGGCAACTATGTTGCCGACAAGGTCGAGTCTTCTTTTGCCGATCCTCTGCTGGCGCTTTATCAGAACCGGGATGAGTTTAAATATGATCTGCTGGAATACCGTCACGCATTGGAGGAAGCAACCTGCTATTTAGCGGCCCAGCGAGCAACGCCGGCAGATAAGGAAATTATTCAGCAACGCTACGATGAATGGCTTACATTGCATCGTGAAAATCGGGAATCAGATATAGAAGCCGAGGCCGACCTGGCATTCCACCTGTCGATTGCCGAGGCTTCGCACAACGTCGTGCTGCCGCATGCGATGCGCAGCTCCCTAACCCTGGTAGAACATAGCGTTACTCGAAATCTCAAAGAATTATATGCTGACGATAGCCGTCGCGCGCTTATCCGCCAGCAGCACGAAGCCATGCTGAACGCCATTCTGGAAAGCAATGCTGAAGCTTCCCGGGCAGCCGTTAAGGAACATTTGAGTTATGTCAAAGACAGCCTGGAAGAAATGGATATTCATAAACTCAGGAACGAACGAACACAAGCTATTAAGGCGGTACTAAACAGAGCCTAAACGAATCCAGTGGCCGCGGGCACAATAGGGCCAGTATCGATCAGACTCACTAGTCAAGCTGTTGCGCAAATTCGTGCTTCGGTAGCAACTTCTGGCCAAGGTTAAAACTGCCCGTCCATGCCAAGATTTCCAGTTTTTTCGCAATTATCTCAAATAGCTTTTTGGGGTTTACCATATCGTACGCCACTGCTTCACTTCCATTCTTGGTAAAATAGTAACACCAATTATCCCAGCATTTGGTATTACCAATATACCAATTTGCGGCAATTTAGAGCAGCCGCTTCCCGCCATTCGACTGTCAATCATCCTCCGAGCTTCAAGCCTATCTGTTTAGAAAATCAAAAAATTCTAAAAAACGAATTTTTATTACCTTATCGGTCTATCTTATTGGTAATAAGAGGCCTTTCGCAAGAAAAGTCACTCGAGTACACTGAATGCTCGCTACTTGTTATTGGTATTACCAATTAGCAGTGGTGCTTAAAAAAGCGCCTGCTCGTCGTTAAGTTATTGGTAATACCAATATTTTCGAGTGTTTGGGATACACATCTGCGCTTACCACTTCCCCTGTAGCGCTCGCGCCGAAGGTGTGTAGCAATAATGTTAAGTACGCCCACGGCGATGTGAGCGCTTTTCTGGAAATGGACTTTTACGAAGGCGGCGGCGATGCCGACTCGGACTATGCGCAGGTGCCATTCCAGTTTACGTTTTGATAAGCGCCCGACTTACACGGCGATCAGGCAGCGTGGGCATGTTATAAATCGGAGAACTAAAGCCTTATGAAGCGACAGAGCTATCCGGCCAAACCGTCCAGCGTGTATTTTTATGGCACCTGTCTGAT
>JBBKXJ010000061.1:0-6112 GCA_037969395.1 Pseudomonadales bacterium | reverse complement strand
GCGCTGGCCTGATGCGCAAGATAGACACTGATCGCCCCCCACAGACAACCCTTGACCAACGCGCCATTTGCGTAGATTTTGTACCATTTGTGACTGGCACTGGCATAGCGATCTCTGCGTCGAAACGCGGCGGCAACATAAAAACGGTGTGCTGTTACGCACAGCACCGCGGCCAGCCAGCCGACCAGCACAGCGTTATTAAGCTGGTTCCAGTAAATAATGACCAACAAACTCGCAGCGATAATGTTACCGGCGCCGACGTTGTATACCTGAGCGTAAAGATATTCGGTTTTCCTACGCTGCTTTTGCTGTTCGAGCGAACTATTGATAGCGGTTTGCATAGTAATTATGTCAACTCATCTCGTTTTGCGCGCTTGCACATGGATCATTCGAAATGAGCACAAATTCGTCAAGTGTTTATTTTTGATTAGCTCGACATTTCTACTGTATCAAAATTGAGAGACACTGGTTATCGGTGCTTTTTTGCGCCATTTGATGGTTTTACCTGCAGTCACAGCATAGCATCGCTTCTCCACTTTGGATTAATATTGGAGAGCAACAATGGAACAAACCGGATCAACCAGAATAGTTGGCATGGGTCATTTTTTACCCCCTCAGCGCGTTAAATCATCGGAGTTGATGGAACAATTTGACTCGGAACGGCGCTTTGGCATTCGTAGTCGTTATTTGTCGGCACTGGTCGGTGTCGACGAGTGCCGCCACGCACCAGCTGACACGCCGCCATCAAGCCTCGCTATTGAGGCATCGAAGGTCGCGCTACAGGATAGCAACACCGACCCCGCCATCATTGACTACGTCATATATTGCGGCATCGAACGTGACTGGCAGGAGCCGGCAACCGCGCATCGGATACAGGCAGAAATCGGCGCTTACAATGCAACGTGCTTCGATGTGACTAATGCCTGCCACGGTTTCATGAATGGCTTAGCCATAGCTGACGCTTTTATCGGGGCGGGCGGAGCCGAAACCTGTCTGATCTGTACTGGCGAGGTGGGATCAAAAGCCGCAAAGGACGTGTTGCGATCGCTGCAGAGGGATGATTATACAAAACAGGATCTGAGGCTTGTCATCGGCGCACTCACCCTGGGCGATGCCGGCGCGGCAATGCTTGTACAGCGTTCGACCGACCGCGCCGGGTTTAAAAAATTTCGCTTCAACAGCGCCGGAGAACATGCAAAATTGTGCTATTACAACCGCTCCTCCGACGGTAGCTGGGAAGGAGAAATGCACATGGAAGACATAAGTAGCGAAGTTGTGGCATGGCATAAACGCACGATTCGGCAAACGTATGACCAGTTGGGCTGGTGCCCCAGCGACGTAAAATCGCTGTTCCTGCACCAGTTTGGCGCCCGCCCGCACAGACGCTTCTGTCAGCTGGCCGACATCGACGTTGCAAAAGCGCCGGCTACCTTAAGTAAATTAGGAAATATAGCGAGCGCAACTATCCCCGTTACAATGAGCTTGAACCCGCCCGCTATTGGCGATAATGTGCTGGTCTTAAGTTCCGGCAGCGGTCTGTCTATCGGTCAGACCGGCCTGGTTTTCTAGCGACTTCAGGAGAAAACATGACGATTTATGCCATACCGTCTTTTACCGCGATTGTAGTTACAGTATGGCTATTGTGGTGGGGTCGATCGAAATTTACCGGTAACAGCGCGCTTGTGCTGCTGGTTAGCACCTTGCTCGCGATGAATTTGATCGAGTTCACCACATTCGTATTTTTAGACAGTCCGCATGAGCTGCAGTGGCTCTACCATTTGTATTACGCAGCCGGCGCAATTACCGCTGCGGCGACCGTGCACCTGTTCCTGCATTTGACTGGCAAGACGGCGCTACCTTTCATCAACATAAACTGGCTGATAGCGGCCGTAGTCGCTGCGATGAGCCTGATCCCCGGTGTGATCATCGCCGGCATAGAGAACATTGGCTACACCTTCATACGTATTCCGGGCGATCTGTATATCGTTTGGGCCGTTTATATTGTCTCAACTTTATTGTTTAGCATTGTGATACTGGCCGGCGGCTACAGGCGCAGCAAAGAGCCTCTGCTACGGCGAAAATGCCTGGCCGTGCTGATAGCGATTCTGCCGGCCATTGCATGCTCAATCGGCATAGTATTGCTGATGGTGGCCGGCGTAAAAGTCAATGCTACCGTAGTGTTGTCGAGCGCGGTTATTTTTTTCGTGGTGACGCTGATCTACTCCGAACAGCGCTATGAACTGTTTAAACTGCTTGCTCGCGTACCCTTTACAGAGGAATACATACTGCGCAGCGAGTTAACAGAGCAAATAAGACAAATAGAGTCGAACGCGTTTGGTGGCAGCGATCAACTCAGCTTCAAAGCGCAGATAAGAAAAATAGAGTCGCTATATATAGATCTCGCCATTGTCGCAAACGGCGGCAATAAAACCCATGCCGCCACCGCACTCGGCATATCCAACGCAACCTTGCACAGAAAAGCGACGCGTAAGCGACGAATAATGATTCACGCCAGCGAAAACAAACCCAACCCCCTGTCGTGGTAATAAGCTAACTTAATAACCTGGAGAAAGACATGCGCACCTGTATTACTGCTTACCTGATTCTGGCATTGCTGAGCAGCGTGGCTAGTGCCGATAACTTTGATGCCGTAAAAACCGGCTTGACCAATGCCATGGCAGCCGACAGCCGCTCGGCAGAAGACAAAGCCCGCGACGCCAATCGGCTCCCCATCGAGACGCTGGAGTTTTTTGGCCTGCGAGCTGACATGAAGGTGATTGAACTTATCCCAGGTGGCGGCTGGTACACCCAGCTACTGGCACCGGTACTGGCCGAGAATGGACAGCTGACGGTGGCGGTCGGTACCGATAGTGTGGAAAAAGCGTTGCTTAGCAAACCGGGTTTTGACAGAGTCAGAATTACGGGCAAGGACACGGAATTCAGTCGCGCTGAAGGAGCGCGCTTCTATGACCTGAAGATGAACGGACTCGACGTTAAAAACGCCGACCTGGTTTTGACTTTTCGCAACTACCACAACTTTTCAGAAGAAGGCCGCAACGCCCTCAACAAAGCGGCGTTTGACGCTTTGAAGAGTGGCGGCATTTACGGCGTGGTCGACCACACTGCCCGCCATATGGAACCCAACAACAGCGAAAACCGTCGTCGGTTTGACCCGGTGATGGCTATCAGGGAAATACAGGCGGCTGGATTTCAACTCGTGGACTTCTCTGACCTCCACTATCGCCCCGACGACGAGCTGCGCTTTGAGGTGGGACGCAAGTCGGTGACCGGGAATACAGATCGCTGGACGCTGAAATTCCGCAAGCCGTGAGTGGCTGTCAGAGAGGGCAACATGGGTCAGGTCGCTTTAATTTTGATCAATACAGTTCGTTCCGGCAACTTTATTGATCAAATTTAAAGCGATCTGACCCCTAACCCACCTTGTCCCGTTACCAGATGCTGACTCGCTTGTCTGGCGCCAGGTACATACGGTCTGATTCTTTTACGTTGAAGGCGCCGTAGAACTGCGACATGTTTGGCAGTACACCGTTGACGCGATACTCCGACGGTGCGTGCGTGTCAGTCAGCAAGCGCTTGCGCAATTCCTGCTCGCGGTATTTGCGCCGCCACACCTGCGCCCAGCCCATAAAAAAGCGCTGGTCGCCAGTGAAGCCGTCAATTTTAGGTGCCGCCACTCCGTCCAGTGAAAGTCTGTAGGCGCGGTGCGCCATGGTCAAGCCGGCCAGGTCGGCAATATTTTCGCCCAGTGTTAGCTCGCCTTTGACATTTGCATCAGCAAATGGGGCGTAGGCGTCGTACTGAAAGATAAGGCCCTGCGCCCGCTTTTTAAATTCCTGTTTGTCAGACTCAGTCCACCAATCGCGCAGGTCGCCCACGCCGTCAGACTTGCTGCCCTGATCATCGAAACCGTGGCTAAACTCATGGCCGATTACCGCCACAATCGCCCCGTAATTGACCGCATCATCGGCGTCAACATTGAAAAACGGCGGCTGCAGAATAGCGGCGGGGAATACCACTTCGTTCATACTGGGGTTGTAGTAGGCGTTGACTGTTTGTGGCGTCATAAACCACTCATCACGATCTACCGGCTTGCCGAGCTTGCTCACCATGCGCCGGTACTCCAGCGCGTTGGCACGTTGCACGTTGCCGACCAGATCGTTTTCGTCAACGGGCAGCGTTGAATAGTTTTTCCACTTCTTCGGGTAACCGATCTTGGGTGTGAATTGGGCGAGCTTTTCGTGCGCTGCTGTTTTTGTTGCTGCGCTCATCCAGCCAAGTTGGTCAATGGAAATGGCAAACGCCTTATTAAGATTAGCGACCAGTTCATCCATTCTCGCCTTGGCTTCCGGGCTAAAATGCCGCGCTACGTAAATTTTACCGATGGCCTCGCCCATGGCCGAGTTAACCGCCTGCACGCCGCGCTTCCAGCGCGGTCGGTTTTCCTCGGTGCCGCTCAGCGTTCTACCGTGAAAATCAAAATGAACCGCTACAAACTCGGCATTCAAATACGGTGCAAATGTGTCCAGCAGATGAAATTTAAAATAGGCTTGCCAGTCGCTCAGCGGCAGATCGCCTAATGCGCGCACAAGTGCTCGCATGTAACTGGGCTGGCTGATAATAATTCTTTCGCTGTCGGCCACGCTGGCCGCATCAAGAAAGCGCTGCCAGTCAAAGTCCGGCATAAATTTTTTCACGTTCGCGATGGTGAACTTATTGTATTTTTTTTCCCTGTCACGATTCTCAATATTGGTCCAGCTCGCTTCCGCCAGCCGCGTCTCTAACGCCATGACATTAGTCGCTGCAGTTTGAGCCTGCTTGTCGCCCGTCAGCGCCAGCAAAGTCCTGATGTAGTCAACATATTTGGCACGAACGCCGGTAAACCGTTCGCCGTCTTCGAGGTAGTAGTCCCGGTCGGGCAAACCCAGACCATTTTGCGCCAGGTAGCCAATATAGTCGGTGGAATGGCGCGCGTCCTGATTGACGTAGTAGGCAACTGGCCTGGCGATGCCCTGTCGCTGATTAGCGCCAATGTAGCGCGCCAGATCAGCTACCGAGCTTAGCGCTTCTATCGCCTTCAACTTTTCCTGTAGTGGTTTTAGTCCCAGATGCTCAACGCGCTTGACATCCATGAAGCTTGCATAAAATTTGCCGATCTTGTCAAACTCCGCGCTATTGACAGCGGTTTTGGTGCCAGCAGAGCTGTTAATCGCTGCCATGCCTGCGTCGTTATCCATATAAGCCTGCGCCGCTTCTTCAATAATGGCTCGCTGGTCTGCCTCTGCCTGATCAGCAAGCTCGGCGAATGAGCCGTAGTCAGCTTTGTCGGACGGTACTTCTGTGTTTTTTAACCACGAACCGTTAATTGCCTCGTAGAAGTTATCTTGCGGCCTGATCTTCGCATCAAAATTATTAATGTTAATCCCTAGCCGAGGCGAGGCCTTGAGCGTAGCCCTGGAAGCCGAGTTCTGTGCGGTTTCAGCGGCCTGCGCCAACAGCGCGTATGGCGCAGCGATAAACGCCACCAACACAAGTGGTAAGAAAAGCAATTTCATTTGAGTTTCCTGTCTGAAAAAACGAATATCGTCGGCGGCCTTTTTCCAGGCTGCTCGGCACGCTTTTTATTTTGTGCATTATAAGTCAGTATCATTATTGTGACATACTTTACAGAATTCGAGCTACCAGTCGTGTAGAAGTTTATGTTTAAAGTATGTTTCTGTTGTGTCTTGTAGCAGCGGTTGAGCTCGGTCACCTTTAGCTTTTCGGCACCGATTTAATTGGAGCGCGTATGGCCACCTGCGGTGAAGTGCTGGTTAGCATGCTTGAAAACTACGGCGTCAATACCGTATTTGGCATACCCGGCGTGCACACCATTGAGCTGTATCGCGGCTTGCCAGCAACGGATATTCGCCATATTACGCCGCGCCATGAACAAGGTGCCGGCTTTATGGCCGACGGCTATGCTCGGGCCGGCGGTAAGCCTGGCGTGTGTTTTATCATTACCGGGCCGGGCATGACCAATATTGCCACGGCGATGGGCCAGGCGCTGGCCGATTCTATTCCCATGCTGATTATTTCTTCGGTCAATCGCACC
>JBBKXJ010000060.1:0-19698 GCA_037969395.1 Pseudomonadales bacterium | reverse complement strand
AGTTCGGATTCAGCCTCATTACACATTGGAGTTACTTTGAATGGTGGTATCCGACGACTAGCCGCTGGCGGGATTACCTTCCGAGCCTAACAGGGGAACACCCCCTTTGGAATAACATTCTTTCTCTGGCACGTAGACATAACCGCGCCCCCGGCATTCGTTGGCGCCTGTGCAGGCATTGAAGGCGGTGGTGCAGGCAGTTGTCCCCTTGCACTCGTTGATCCCCCAGCACGCGATTTCACCGGCATCTGCCGTCTCGACGAAGACATCGACCGACTTGTACATGCCGTAGAATGCCACGGCGGCACCGGCACTCAGTGCCGCACCGGTGAGCGCACGCCGACCTGGATCTATGTCTTTCACTGAGGTGTCCGGGACTTGACATACATCGGTGGCACAGCTGGCTGAGCGCCGTCCGTTGACAACATCCCAGATACTGCCGGCAACCAGCAGGCCCAGACTGGCATAGACCAGCCAGGGCATTGGGTGTAAACCCGTAACCATGAACCAAAGTGCCGCACTGCCGATCACGCCACCTGCCAGGCTAAGCCAGAAGGGATTGAGATTGGCGTGGCCTCGCGCCGACCTGAACAGCATCCACAGGCTGAAACTGACAAAGCCGACAAAAATCGGGAACAGGTAGGCGTCGTGGATTAAGAACCCGAGTCCCGCTGCACCGACCACTGTCAGCACAGCGGGCAGGCCAAGACAACAGGCGGCGGCGATACTGGCGCCGATCAAGCCGCTGAACTGTTCAAGAAATGCCTTCATGACTTGTCTCCAAATTGTGATTCTTCGTGGTTTCGAACAGTGACGAGCCCGCCTCCTTCAGCTGCGCCAGCCCGCACTGGCAGTGGCAGATACAGTCCTGACGTTTACGAATGGACAGCTCACACGCTTCGATGTTTAACATGAGTTTCTGTTGATCGCCGGATTCGAGGGCCTGGAACAGTTTCACCAGCTCCTTGAGCTGGATGCCGGCAGACTTGGCGCCAATAATGAAGCGTAATCGCGCCAGTGCAGCATCCCGGTCATAGATACGGAAGCCTGATTCGTTGCGTTCCAAAGGATGAAGCAGGCCGCGCAGTTCGTAGTCACGAATGATGTGTACCGTGACACCGGCATCTCTGGCGAGACAGGCTATGGTATATCCCCGCTTCATTCTGGCTCCCGTGTCAGCCTGCACAACAAGACAGCTGTTTCACATCCTTATAAAAGGTTTGTGCACATAGCTTGAGCCCTTCTACCATCGTCAGGTAGGGGAATAACTGGCCGGCCAAATCTTCGATTGTCATGCGGTTGCGGATTGCCAGCACGGCAGTCTGGATCATCTCTCCGGCCTCGGGTGCCAGGATCTGTGCACCAATCAGACGGCCGCTGTCTTTTTCCATCACCAGCTTGATAAAACCCTGGGTTTCAAAATTGGCCAATGCGCGCGGGACATTTTCCAGATCGAGTGTGCGTGAATCGGCATCTATTCCTTGATCGGCCGCCTGCTTTTCAGACAGCCCAACTGTTGCCACGGCCGGCTCGGTAAACACCACACCCGGCATGGCGGTCAGGTCCAGTGCCGCATCACCACCGGTCATGTTGATGGCGGCACGTGTGCCGGCGGCCGCGGCGACGTACACATACTGTGGTTGGTTGGTGCAGTCACCCGCTGCATAAATATGCCCGGTCGAGGTGCGCATGTGATCATCGATCACGATCGCGCCATCGCGGCTGGTTTTGACCCCGGCCTTGTCCAGATCCAGCAGATTGGTATTGTGTGTGCGGCCGGTGGCAATCAGCAGCTGATCGCAGCGAATTTCGCCAGCTTTAGAGGGTAAAATAAAGCGTGACCCGTCATGTGACACTGAATCTGGCAGGGTGTGCAATAATACCCGCGCGCCTTCTTCCTCAAATACCTTGACCAGGGCGTCGCCGATGGCGGCATCTTCTTTTGACAAAAACACACTGCGCGCCATGATCGTCACCTTCGATCCCAGTCGCAGGAAGGCTTGAGCCAATTCCAAAGCGACAACTGAAGCACCAACGACCACCAGGTGTTCCGGGATCTGCTCGGCGATCAAGGCTTCTGTAGATGTCCAGTAGGGCGTGTCTTTCAGACCCGGGATGGCCGGCACCGCTGGCCGTGCGCCAGTGGCGAGCAGGATACGATCCGCTATCACGGTTTTCTCCGAACCATCGGCCCGGGTGACGATCAGCGTGTGTTGATCCTGGAAGCGCGCCCAGCCGCGGATCAGGTTGATCCCCGGATTGCTCTCCAGAATACTTTCATATTTCCCGTGGCGCAGTTCCTCGACACGTGCCTGCTGCTGTCTGACCAGGGCACCGCGATCAATATTGGGCTTGTGTAATGGAATACCCTCAAATGCATGGTGCGCTTGCAGGTGCGCAATGTGCGCTCCGCGGATCATGATCTTGGATGGCACACAACCAATGTTGACACAGGTGCCGCCGATGATCTCGGCGCCCTCGATCATGGTGACTTGCGCGCCTTCCTCGACGGCCTTGATCGCCGCCGCGAAGGCGCCCGAGCCCGTGCCGATAATGACAACCTGTAATCCGTCACCGTTACCGCCTGTGATAGCGTTGCCGTGTTCATCGATCAGTCGTGCGCCGTAGCCTTTGGACTCGACTGCTTTTAGTAATTGACGGTGTTCAAATTCACCGGTGCTTTCAACTTTCGCCAGACTGTCAGCGTAAGAGACTGAGGCCTTCACGCCGGACAGGGCATTGAGTGCATCCTCGGCGCTTTTGGCGCATTGATCGCAGGTCATGCCGGTTATTTTCACGTTGATTGAGTTCATGGATCTATTCCTAATTATTGGGTTCTAATAGTGGATGGGTAACCGGTGTTTGCAGTCGCCTGGGTGAGGTCCGCCAGGCTCGCCTTGTCCGGATCAAACGTCACAGTCGCCGTCTTGCTGGCATAGTCTGATTTGGCTTCAAGGACGCCCGGCACTTTGGATAGCGCCTTTCGGACCGTGCCGGACAAACCGCGCAGGTCATGCCCGGCACGTCCAGCGTAACCGTTTGTGCTTCCCCCGCTGTTGCGATGGAAGGTGAGAAAGGCAGCAGTGCTGTAATACCTAGGGTAATAGAAAGAAACAGTGCGCGAATCATGAGAGTAACTCCTGAAAGAGTGAGCAGATAAATTTATTCAAACAAGACCAGGCCGTAATAGGGAAAGGTCAGAAGGGCGATAAGCAGTACGGCGACAATCCAGAAGATGATGCGTTGATTGCGCCGTGTCGCCGGGGCTGCGCAGGCATCGCCGGGCGCGCACTGTTGCGGGGTCAGGTACAGTTTGTGAAAGGCCAGTCCCAGAAAGATCAAGGTGACGCCAATGAAGATGGGGCGATAGGGTTCCAGTGCGGTGAGGGTGCTGATCCAGGTACCGCTAATACCGAGTGCTAACAGCACTAGCGGGCCAATGCAGCACAGCGATGCGCCGATGGCGGCAATCACGGCTGCGATCATGGAACCGTTGTTGGGTGTGGATGTGGGTGTGGGTGTGGTTGAGCTTGATGCTGACATTTCAATTTCTCCTAATTTATACGGGCAGTCTTAATTGCCGTACCTAGGCACGGAGTCAAGTCCATGGCCAGATCACTTTGACATATCGCTATTGATCGTTTCATACAGGTTCTCCTGGTAAAACAGCGCCGCTGTTGTGTTCACGTGACAGGCTCATTGGTTGCCGGTTTTCTCTTGCAAAGTTCTCAAGATACCAGCACTATAAACCCTGTAGGGACTACAGAGTCAAGGATAGCTTGATGGATAAGGTAACGGGGCGATCTGGATGAGCATGAAACGCGGTCAGCTGGCTAAACGAACGGGCTGCAATGCGGAGACCATCCGCTATTACGAAAAGATCGACCTGATGCCGGAACCGCTGCGTTCGGCGAGTGGATACCGCCAATACGACGAGACGCACGAACAGCGTTTGCGGTTCGTGATGCGCGGCCGGGAACTCGGCTTTACGATTGAGGATCTGAAAAGCCTTCTCAGCCTTGTAGACCGGAACGCCGTGTCCTGCGGCGAAGTCGAAAAGCTTGCGAAGGTGCATCTTCGATCAGTGCGGGAAAAGATCGACGATCTGAAGCAGATGGAAAGCGTGCTGCGTGACACGGTACGCTCATGCAGCGGTAAGGATGTGCCGGAATGCGCACTAATCGACACGTTGTTTGGCGTGCGCAGGTAGGGCGTGAACGCCCGGTGTGAACAGGGTTACAGTTGACTCTGTACTATAGTACGGACCGTATTGTATAAAGAGGAAGTACAGGCTCTAAAATGCGAATCAGCGAAGTAGCAAAAGCCGCCGGTGTCGGCGTCGAGACCGTACGCTTTTATGAGCGTAAAGGTCTTGTGGTGCAGCCGAAACGGCCGGTTCTGAGCGGCGGTTTTCGGTCCTATTCGTCGGATACGGTCGAATGCATTCGGTTTATTCGCCAGGCGCAGGAGATCGGGTTTTCGTTGCGGGAGATCAAGGAGCTGCTGTCGCTTCGCGTTGATCCCGACGCGGATTGCGGCGAGGTGCGCACGCACGCGCGGACGAAGCTGGACGAGGTGAACAGGAAGATTGCCAGCCTGACCGACATGAAGGCGGCGCTCGAAGTGCTGATCGAGGCATGTCCCGGCCAGGGTGTGGCGCTTGGGGAATGCTCAATTCTTGAAGCGCTGACGCGAAGTGTCCTCGCTGAGAGCAAGGTGGACCGAACGAACTGATGGACGAGAAGGAATGCATGGAAGAATTTGATCCGGACGACTGGAGCCTCTATGAGCCGCCGCGGTCCTGGCGCAGCATGCTTGCTGCTGTACCCGCCCTCGGGGCAGGATTAGTTCCGGTCGGCGCTTGCCCGGTCTGCATCGCGGCCACGGCCGGTGTGTTAAGTTCGCTCCGGCTCGGCTTCTTGCTAGAAACCAGTTATCTGCTGCCGCTGATAGCAGGTTTTCTGGGGGTGGCGGCATTGGCCATCGGTTACAGGGCGGACCTCCGGCGCGGGTTCGGCCCACTGCTGGTCGGTGTGATATCGGCTGCGACAATCCTCGCCGGCAAGTTTGTTTTTTCCTCTGATGCCGCATTGTATGCCGGGCTCGCCGGCTTGGGCGGCGCGGCTGTCTGGAACGCCTGGCCGGTCAAAAAAGCCGGGCAAATCCAGTGCCTCGCCTGCGAGACTGCTCAATAGAATTGCAGCAGCTCAATGTGGCGGCTGCCATTTCTGCACGCGGTTGTTCAACAAATCCGCAACAAAGACCGTGCCATCGTCAGCGACCACAACCGCGATCGCGTGCCTGAACTGACCGGGTCCGCTGCCGGTCTCTCCGAAAGCGGTGAGGAAGGTTCCGTCCGCTGCAAACTTCTGGATGCGGTCGTTGTAAAAATCCGCTGTGAATATATTGCCCAGCGGACCGACAGCGATGCCAGTGACGGTCGCGAACCAGCCATTGAACGGCCCAAAGATATTCATACCGAACGGACCGCCCCACTTGCGCATGAAATCGCCATCCGGACCGAAGACCTGGATTCGGTCGTTATAGCCGTCTGCAACATAGAGCGTGCCGTTCCCCGCGAGTGCTACATCAGTCGGGTAGTTAAACTGGCCTGCCGATATGCCGACCTTGCCGGTTGCGCCCCATTGGCGGACGAAACTGCCTTCGGGACCAAAGTGCTGGATGCGATGATTGTAGAAATCAGCGGCGTAGAGGCTGCCGTCATTCGCGACCGCCGCGCCGCCCGGCGCGTTGAATTGGCCGGGACCCGTACCGGGCGCACCGATTGCGCGCCTCGGCGTACCGTCAAGACTGAAAACCTGGATTCGGTCGTTGAAGTATTCCGCGACATAGAGCTCATCGCCATGGATCGTCAAGTTCATTGGGCGGCCGAGCTCGCCAAGGGCCTCCCCTGGCGTGCCAAATTGGCGCTTGAAGACGCCGTTGAAGTCGAAGACCTGGATACGACCGTTGCGTGAATCGGCGACGAAGACTTCACCGTCGGCAACGGCGATGCCTGTCGTGTCACGAAACTGTCCGGCCGCGCTGCCGGGTTCGCCCCAGGCCGCCACGAAGGTGTAGCCAGGCTCTTGCACGGAGGGTACAAAAGCTAGGTATCCGATGAGCAGCAGTGCAACGATCGTGAGTAACGGTACCGCGATCCATTTGATAAACGTTTTTCGCCGCATAGCCCTCCCTAGAAATTAATACGAAAACCAGCGCGGACAATAAAATCGTCCTCCAGCGCTAAACCGTTTAGATCCTGCGAGACCGGTAATTGCACGATGCCCTCGATGATCCAGCGTTTGGTGACGTACTGAAGCCCAGGGGAAAGAAAGAAGGATGTGCCGCCGGAGTTGGGGTCCTTGACGCCGTTCATCTCGTTGTTGTCCGTAAAAAGAAAATTGCCTTCGAGAACTGCGTAGAGGAAGCCGGGAGCGCCTGCGTCAAGCTCCTGTGGCCAGACACGGTATTGCAGCGAAGTGTCGAGCCTGGCTTCGTCGCCGAATTCGAAATTGTTGGCTTCGGTATTGAGCGTGTAGCTCGCCTGCGCGTCGATCTGAAAATCGAGCGTCTGATAGGTCAGCATGATGCCGCCAAAACCGTCCCAAGAGCCGGAGCCGAGCTGCAAGGGTGCAGGCAGCCTGCCGAGGTTGTCGCGATCGTTATCGTCGCCGGTCGGCATCTCTACCCCGAGAAATGGTGCTATGCGAAAAGTACGTCCCGGCGCGTTGTCCTTGTAGACGGTATAACGGCCGAACAGGCGCGCATCAGCAATGCCGGATGTGTTTCGCGTGACGCGGCCGCCGGGCGTGGTCACGTCCAGCTCCTTATCGAGATAGGGCAGGACGCCGAAGACAGCGAGATCGCCGGTCACGCCGTAACCGAGTACTGAGGCGCCGCCGAGGACTTGCAGCTCCCGGTCGGCTGGGCTCGGATCGTCAGTGGCCTTGCGGTAAACGAACTGCTCGCGGAACACGAATTCATCCTCGGCGACCGGCAGCGCTGTGTTGAAGGTCTGGGGCGCGGCCGTAGTGGTGGAGACAACTCCGAACCCCGCTGCAAAAGCGAGGCAGACTGCTGCTAAGCGAGATGTCACGTTTCGTCGTCCTCTTTCCTAAAGTCACCCATCGAGAATCCGGCGGCTTCGACGGCGCGGTTGGCATCGGCTTCATGGAGTGTCGCGCCCGGCTTCATCGTGATAATGACGGTGCCGCTTTTCACATCAGTCTCGACGGATTTGACGCCGTCGATGCGCGCGAGCTGCTTCTCGATTCCGTAGGCACAAAACGGGCAGGCAAGGCCGTCGGCCTGCAAGGTGTAAACCGCCTGGTCTTCGGCGCCCGTTGCCGAGAGAGGAATAAGAAAGCCAAGCATCAGCGCCACGAGCAGCGCATGGAAGGCCGTAACCGGCCGTGCAATAGAAGTCATGAAGTTCTCGCCAATGTCGTAACAGTCGATCAGGATAGTGGTGTGCCGAGACCGGCAGCTTTCAAGACTTCCTCGTCTGGTCCACGGCCGGCGCAGCAATCGGCCAGCTTGCCGTCGATAACAACGGCCGGCACCGATCCGATACCAAGGCTCTTGGCGCGTGCCGCCACATCAGCCTCGTTCATATCGAGGACGGCGATCTCGCACGAAGGACAGGCAAGTCCCCGGATTCTGGCGACGGTGGTATCGCAGGCCGGGCAACCGGCACTGAAGATTTCAATTTTGCGTTTGGTGGCCATGAATTCTTCTCCTGGGTTCGGTCAAGCATTCCCTCTTTCGAGGGGTTCGAGGCTTACGCTAACAGCCGTACCATGGTACGGAGTCAAGATGAGGTCAAACTGAGGGGAAAGAGGAGGCCGCCATTCCTACAAGCTCCCAGAAGGTGGAATAAGAACCGAGGAGGAAGTTGCCCAAGATGATGGTGGGTGTGAACATGATGGAAATGATGCCCCAGATGATGATGGACATGATGGGCGGCGTCGAGGGCAAGGGCGGTATGCCCGCTAGGATGTCTAAAATGATGGAGGGCGACGACGACAGCGGACAAGGTCTAACTTTGCCGGAAATGGTGCCGCACCGCCTGGAAATAATGCTGCCGAAAGAGAAGCGGATCGACCTCGTTTTGAACCTGGTTGAGACCGGAGCGAAGCACGGCTGTGCCGGAAGCCGGCATGTTAGTTGTGCCGCTTGAAGGCGGCCGCGCCGACATAGTGATTTCCAACGGTTCGATCAATTTATCAGCGCGTAAGCCATGTGTCTTTAAAGAGGTTTTTCGCATCCTGCACCCGGGCGACCGGTTTCAGTTCGCAGATATGGTGAAGGACAGCTCACCACAGGTTGCTGATACCGACCACTCCGCCTACTAGGCTGACTGCTTCGTGGGTACCGTTGAGGTTGAACGCTATCTGGACATGCTTCGCGATGCAGGCTTCGAGTACGTGAAATTTGTATCTTTCACGGGATATAAAACCGCGCCCAAGACGGTTGGAGCTTCTTTCCGCGCTAGAAAGCCCGCTGCGCAGGCGATCAGTGTTACACGATGCTGGATGCCCTCTACGCAGCTGTCGGCAGTTGGTCGCGAATGCGCAATATTGAAGCGGCTCTGGTTCAACAGGCAGCTTCGCTTGGACTTGCAGACGAACCGTTTCGCACGTGTGCATGGCGAAATACAAATTCAAGCGGCCACTGGTAGCTGAAACAGACCTCGACAATGAGTATGCCAGCGAAAATTGCTGAGTTCCACAATATTTCTAACCCCGAAATCTTCTGGTGTTTGGCCGTCCAGCGAGGAATGCGCGCGGTGATGGTTAAAATAGTATTGATAGGCGAGAAGCTTTCGCTCCAGGTTCATCGACGTCCAAAAGAAGACTTGTTCCAGCAGCTCTCGGCGGATACTTCCGATTAATCGTTCCACGAAGGGTGCGACAGACGTACATGTGGGATAGATTTTATTTCGTCAACTTCAAGGACCCGCAAATTGGCCCGCCATCGATGGTACTGAAACAATGGATCGTTGTCCGAGCTCACATAGCGAGGCAAGCCCTGCTTCGAGATAGACTTGTTGAACATTCGGCACAGTGCTTGGCCATCCACATCCCCTCCGTTCACGCCAAACCCGATGATACGATGAGTATACTGATCCATAACGACCAATACCCAATGGCTTTTCAAAAGAATGGATTCGCACCGGAAGAAGTCAATACTCCAAAGACTATCTTTGGTATGACCGAGAGCGGTGAGCTATGACGGCCCCGTAGTGCCTCGTTCGGGGCACTAGTGTCTTGCCAGAATGCGCCGCACAATATCTTTGTCTATATCCAGATCGAACACCAGGTTAATCTGATGCGCAATCCTGGGGCACCCGAACCGGGGATTACGTTTTTTCATGGCAACTATTGCGTCGGTGACATCTTTAGATGGTCTCTTGGGTCCGGGCTTTCCTTCCTTTCGTGCAGAGTAGAGGAGCCGGTATTTTCTTCGCTGGAGTGCTGCATGGAATCTCAACAGAGTTGAGGGTCGAACGATAATAGCTGCTCGGGCTATACACCGTGGATTTAGAACAATGTCCAGAATCCAAGCAACGCGCGGTCTTGGTTTGTCAGATTGGGCGCTCGCTTCCGAGATCTGTGGTGAATAATCAGCTGATGTTTCAAAAGTAAATTTTCGGCGATTATAGCGCTGCTACCGCCAGGCCTCAGGAGCCTGGCGACGGTGGTTAGCAAGTGGAAAACAAGGAACATCTCTTCTTTCATGGTGGCGAAGGGTAATCGAGCTAAACGAGGGTGGCAAGTTTTAACGTTCTGATTCTATTTGGAAATTAGTAATTCGCCAGGCACAGGTTGCGCGTCGTGTTTTCCAGCAATTGCATCCCTGGGCGCGTCCGTTGGCCTCGGTTTTTTAGGACAGTTCGAAGGATTCTTTATCAACACGCTGCTGCCCCTCTTTGCGGTTATCGCCTTGTTGGCCAATTTGCTGACGGCGTGGTCGCATCGACGCATCGGTCGTGCGCTCTTTGGTATTGTCGGACCGAGTATGGTGTTGGCTACGCTGTACCTTTTCTGGACCGATAACTGGAGTACCTATATGTTCTATGTCGGGCTGATATTTATGCTAGTGGCGTCGACCTGGGATATTGTTTCGCCGCCGCGCAAAGCCTGTGCAACACCGCGAAGGCAGGCGGCGGCCCAACAGCGAATTTAGACTCTTTTTTTAGTATGATTTATAATTGTGGCGTATTCCAACCAATCACGATAATACTCATACCGATGAGCGCAACACACGCTCCCAGCCAGTCCAGCGGAGTCAGGCGAACGCCATCTACTAAGCGAAGCCAAACGAGTGCGGTCGCAACATAAACTCCACCATAAGCGGCATACACTCGACCGCTGGCCGTTGGGTGCAGGGTGAGCAACCAAACAAACAGCGCCAGGCTTAACGCGGCCGGCAATAGCAACCAAATAGAGCCGCCTTTACGCAGCCACAAATAGGGCAAAAAGCACCCGACAATCTCTGCTACAGCTGTAAGTAAAAATAAACCCGCCGTTTTGATCAAAAGCATAAAAGTACCATTCCTATTTCAATTCGATGTCGGCGTTTCTTGAAGAGAAGCACTGTTCTCAATGACGGTACAACTAGGTCCGGAACCTCCGGAACATGACGACTCACACTATGATACCAATTGTGAAATTTGACCTCACCTGATCTTGGATTTAGAACAACACGGCATTGCTCCCATTTATAAAAACCCGGGCAAGCATCCGTAGGCATCAATTCGATTTTCTTGTGGCCACATTCGGGGTAGGTGGTTTTATATTCCAGCACTACACAAACTATCATTTGTCGTCTCGGCTTTCGGTGTAGATGGATAGCCCGAATTGGTTGTTGCCTCGATTAATGCGTGAGTGGATGGTCTACTATCGTCAAATCGTACCGTGGCTTCTTTTGTGTCGTAACGTACCTTTTCATCGTTCCCGCAAAGATTGATTCCATATAAGTGCTGTGCATTAGATATTTCCTCTTATCCAGCATTAAGATGACAGCTTTAGAGAACGTTGATTCAGGCCCTCCGTCTCGTACTGCTAAATGGCGGCTGGTTACAGCGTCCTTGTCACTACCCCATAATGACCCCGCAGCCGGGCATTGTTATGGCTTTGAACTTTCCCAACGGATAGGCGTCCCAGACGCACGACTAGCGTAAACCTACCGGATCCATTAGACTAAATCGATGAACCACCGAAATCCATCATCCCTGCGAGCACTGCTGCTCCTGCTTGTACTGGTCGTCGGGCCATTGCAGGCACAGACGGTGTTTGCGTGTGCGATGATGGATACGGTCATGCACGGCGGGTGTTGTTGTGATGACCACGAATTCAACGAGGACTGCGTGGACTCCGATGGCGATGCTGCCCTCGAGTTCAGCCCGGGTCCGTGCTGTGAGCGATCAGTAGAGGTCAGCATCGATGAAGATGCCAGACAGGATTCGCCGGTTGTCAAACCGGTGGAGGTACGCTCCGATGTGGACCCACCTCAGGCCATTGTCGCCTCATCCGATGCGCTGATCCCGCCACAATCTGTTGAGGCCCCTGGTGTATTTCAACCCCTCCCCATTGCCGGTCAGTCCGGTTCTAAAACGTACCTTATCACGCAGCGACTGCGTATTTAGACCCTATCCTTATTGATCTCGGATTCCGGCGTCTTGCCGCGATCTGAGTGCGTTGTGTTTCTGATTTAGAACCACCAGAAGGAGATGGTCATTGTTTACCCTATCTATACGATGCGCAGCCGTGCTCTGCGCGGGGCTCATACATATGGGCGGCCCCGTTTGGGGCGATTCGCCGCCGCAAGAACATGCCCGTGCTGAGGCTGGGCAACCTTTAACCGCCGAACAACTTGCGGAATGGGTTCTCGAAGCTAACCCGGGCCTGGCGGCAATACAAGCGGCGGCGGAGGCAGCGGCCTACCGTATCGACCCTGCCGGCTCTCTCGACGACCCGATGCTGAGCTACGGCGTTGCACCACTGACCGCTGATTCGAACCGAGGACTGAATCAGAAGTTCGACTTCAGTCAAAAGATTCCCTGGCCGGGTACTTTGGCTGCGCGAGAGGCGACCGCTCGTCATGAAGCGGTCGCGGCCGGCCGGGACGTGGACGCGCTACGGCTGCACGTCATTGCCCAGGCCAAATCCGCGTACGCCGAATGGCGATTTGTTGAGTCGGCTTTGGACATCCATCGCGCGACACAAGACCTGCTGGATGAGCTGATCACGACCGCACAAACCCGTTACGCGGCAGGTCGAGCGTTTAAGCAGGATGTCCTGCAAGCGGAGGTGGAGCGGACCGATCTCGACAATCAAAGGCTTCGTCTGCTCAGGCAACGAGCGACGGTGCAAGCCCGTATCAATGCGCTACTCAATCGTGTACCGGATGCGCCGCTGCCCGACGCAGCACCAATCGTGCTCGATCAACTCCCTCCAGCACTCGAAGCGCTCCAAGCGGTGGCATTGTCTCAGCATCCGGATCTTTCCCGGCTTGATGCACAAGTCTCCGCCAGTAAAAGCCGCGTCACGCTGGCAGAGAAAGCGTTCTATCCGGATTTTCAGGTCGGTGTCGGTTACAACAGCGTTTGGGACGATGCCGACAAGCGCCCCATCTTCGGCGTCTCGATCAACGTACCTCTTGATCGCAGCAAGCGGAAGTCGGAGCTGAATCGGACCCGCGCAGATACGCGTCGTGCGCAATGGTCTCTCGTCGAGCGTCGTGCCGAACTGCTGGCGGACCTCGCCCAAGCGCGAGCGGAAGTGCTAGAGGCGCAGGCCTCCGTGGAGTTATATCACGACAAACTCGTTCCTCTTGCCTCGGAATACCTCGAAGCAGCGGTCACCGACTATCGAAGCGGTACCGGCGCCTTTCTCAACGTCATTACCGCCGAACAGCGCAAGCTCGGTACAGATCTCGCGCTGGCGCGTGCCCGCGCCGACTACGCCCGCCGGCTCGCCGAGCTCGAACGCTGGGTGGGCGGTTCCGTCGACACGGCACAAAGAACACCGACTGGAGAACAACAATGAATCGATCAAATCCCTTTGCGTGGATCGCTGCCGTCATGGCCCTGGTGGTCCTGGGTGGCGGCGCCTGGTTTCTTTTTTTCGCTCCATATGGCGAGGCTCCGATCATGGCGGCGAAGGACGACATGCCGCGATATCGTGCCGGCGCGTTTGAGGTGGGTGTGATCACTGATCCGCGCACCCCGCACGTCGGCGACAATCGGCTGATCGTGGATGTGCGCGATGCCAACGGCGACCCGGTATCAACTCGAATCAATGCCTACGCCGAGATGCCGGCGATGGGCGCAATGCCGGCCATGCGCGCGCCAGTTGATCTTAAGGAGACGGCACCCGGTCGGTATGAGGGATCGATGGATTTGTCGATGCGCGGCGAGTGGCCGTTGACGATGAGCGTGGCCACCGAAGGCGGGCCACCGGTTCGGTTACAGTTCGATCTCGCGACCGACCGGGCTGAGATGTCGATTGCGGCTGGTGGTGTGCCGATAGGCTCGGGTGCGGGCGGTTTGGACGCGTCGGACAGCGGTATGCCGCGCTATCAGGCGGGCGATCTGGAAGTTGCTGTGGCAATCGATCCGGGTACGGCGCGGGTCGGCGAAAACAAAATCATGATTGAACTGCGCGATGCTGATGGCCAGCCGGTTGACGATGCTGACATTGACGCGTTCGCGCAGATGCCGGCGATGGGCGCGATGTCTGCCATGCGGGCGCCGGCCGATCTCAAAAAGACGGGACCCGGGCAGTATGAAGGATCAATGGACCTGTCCATGCGCGGCGAGTGGCCGCTGACGGTCGAGATCAAAGATCCGGTTCGCGGCGACAAGCGCCTGCAATTTGATCTGGCGACCGATCGCGAGGGCCTGACGATTGCCGCCGGGGCAACCCTGGTCGGCGGTGCCGAGATGTCAATGGACGGTGCAAATGCCATCACCATCGATAACCGTCGCCGTCAAATGATCGGCCTGGAGACGGGTGTGACGACACACCGCGACTTGGTCAAATCCATCCGCGCTGTCGGAGAAGTTACATTCGATGAACGCTTGCTGTCGCAGATCACACTGAAATTCGACGGCTACATCGGCGATCTCAAGGCCGACTATGTCGGCACAGAGGTGACGAAGAACCAGGTACTGTTCACCGTCTACAGCCCTGAGTTACTGGCGGCTCAGCAAGAGTACCTGGAGATCCGCAGACGCCGGCCCGATGCGCAAAATGGCCTGTTGCGGGCAGCCCGCCAACGGCTCGGTTTGTGGGACATGTCGGATCAGGAAATCACCGCACTCGAGCGCCGAGGCGAGCCGCAGGATTACGTGGCCATCCACGCGCCACGTAGCGGCACTTTAATCGAGCGCCACATTGCCGATGGCAGCGCGGCAAAGATGGGCCAGCCATTGCTCACGATCGCTGATTTGTCGAGCGTCTGGATTGAAGCCGAGGTATTCGAAGCGGATCTCGAACTCGTAAACGTCGGCATGCCGGCGAGCGTCACGCTACCGTATCTGGCGGGAAAAGCTTACCCGGCAACCGTGGAATACGTGTATCCCTACCTCGAAGGGCAAAGCCGCACCGGACGCATTCGATTATCGCTCAACAATCCTGACGGCGAACTGAAACCGCAGATGTATGCCCAGGTGTCGTTGCAGGCGGACATCGGCCATCGGCTCAGCGTGCCGGAAGAGGCGATCATCTTTGCCGGCGAAAGCCGTGTCGTGTTCGTCGATCTCGGTGCTGGCAGGCTCAATCCTGTCCTCATCAAAGCGGGTCGCAGCGCCAACGGATTCGTCGAAGTCCTCGAGGGTCTCACGTTGGGCGACACCGTCGTGACCTCTGGCAATTTTCTCATTGCCTCAGAAACCCGGCTGAAGACGGGGATCAACCAATGGTAAATAATCACAATGACGGATCAAACTCTCCGTTGAAGCATGGTCCACTTGAGAAACTGATCAATTTCTCGGCGCGCAATACGTTGCTGACCTTGATGCTGGTTGTCGCGGCGGCTTTTTGGGGCTATCGCTCTCTAACCACAGCGCCACTGGATGCGATTCCCGATTTGTCCGACGTGCAGGTGATTGTGTTCACTAATTGGCCGGGACGGAGCCCCGACCTGGTCGAAGACCAGATCACCTATCCACTGACGACCACCTTACTGTCAGCCCCCGAGGTGCGGTTCGTCCGCGGTCAAAGCTTCATGGGTTTGTCGTTCGTCTACGTCATTTTCGAAGACGGTACCGACATGTACTGGGCCCGCTCGCGGGTGCTGGAATACCTCAACTCGGCGGCGCCGAAACTGCCGGACGACGTACGACCAACATTGGGTCCCGATGCCACCGGCGTAGGCTGGGTGTATCAGTATGCGTTGGTCAATAAAAGCGGCAATCAGAGTTTGGCGGACTTACGCAGCCTGCAGGACTTTAACCTGCGCTACGCGTTGGAAGCGGTTGAAGGTGTTGCCGAAGTCGCGGCGGTGGGTGGATTCGTCAAGGAATACCAGATCAACGTCGATCCGAACAAGCTCGCCTCCTACGCTATCCCGCTGCACAAAGTGACGATGGCGGTACGCGCTTCCAATAAGGATGTTGGCGGTCGGGTACTGGAAATCGCGGGTCATGAGCAGTTCATCCGTGGCCGCGGCTACGTTAAATCGGTGGAGGACTTGAAAGAGGTTGTCATAGGCCTCGGCGAGGGTGGAATTCCCATTCGTGTTGCTGATGTCGCGACCGTTAGCCTGGGCCCCGCGCTGCAGCGCGGTCAAGCCGATCTCAACGGGGAAGGCATCGCCGTTGGCGGGATCGTCGTGATGCGCTATGGCGAAAATGCACTGGATGTGATCAATCGCGTCAAAGAAAGACTGGAAGTACTCAAAACCAGTCTTCCGGATGGCGTGGAGATCGTTCCGGTGTACGACCGATCAAGCCTTATCGAGCGAGCAATCGACACATTGCGAAATACGCTGATCGAAGAGATGCTGATCGTCTCGCTCGTGATCGGCCTGTTTCTGTTGCACGTGCGTTCCGCTTTGGTCGCGATCCTGACATTACCGATCGCGATCCTGCTGGCGTTTATTCCGATGTCCTATATGGGTCTGACGGCAAACATTATGTCACTCGGTGGCATTGCAGTGGCCATCGGCGCGATGGTTGATGCGGCGATAGTCATCATCGACAACGTACACAAACGTTTGCAAGGGCAAACATTGGAAGGCGAATCAAGAACGCGCGTCATCATCGAAGCCATGCAGGAGGTTGGCCCCAGTATCTTTTTCTCATTGTTGATTATCACGGTGTCCTTCGCACCGGTGTTCGCCCTTGAAGGCACCGAAGGCCGGTTATTCAAACCATTGGCTTACACCAAGACCTTTTCTATGTTCTTCGCGGCATTGCTCTCGGTGACACTGATACCGGCGTTGGCCGTCTTACTCATCAAAGGGCGTATTCGCGGTGACGACAGCCGCCTGAATAGGACATTGAGGAACGGCTATGCACCAGTGGTGCGCTTTGCCGTGCGTTGGCGTTGGCCGGTTGTCATCGGCGCGTTGCTTGCCCTCGTGGTAACAGTGCCGGTGTATCGAAGCCTCGGCAATGAATTTATGCCGCCTTTGAACGAAGGCAGCATCCTGTACATGCCGACAGCACTACCCGGCATTTCCATCGAAGAAGCGACCCGCGTCATGCAGACGATGGACCGGGAATTGAAGAAGTTTCCGGAAGTGGAGCGTGTATTCGGCAAAGTGGGGCGGAGCACGAGTCCCACGGATCCGGCCCCGCTGTCCATGATCGAAACCAACATCATGCTCAAGGACAAAAGCGAATGGCGTGAAGGCATGACCTGGGACAAGTTGATCGGCGAGATGGACAGCGCGATGCGCTTCCCCGGCATGCCGAACATCTGGTGGATGCCCATTCAAACCCGCACGGAGATGCTTGCCACGGGCATACGCTCGGCGCTTGGCATCAAAATATTCGGACCGGACCTCGGCGTAATTGAACGCACCGGAGTCGATATTGAAAGAGCGTTGCTGGATGACGAACGCACAGCACCTTACACCCGTAGCGCGTTCGCCGAACGCGCTACGGGCGGTTACTTTCTCGATTTTGACATCGACCGTCAGGCGGCCGCGCGCTTCGGTCTTAATGTCGATGACGTGCAAAGCGTGATCGAGGCGGCCATGGGTGGCGTCAAGGTCAGTGAAACGGTCGAAGGTCGGGAACGATACGGGATATTGGTCCGGTATGCGCGTGAGTATCGAGACAATATTGACGCCCTTAAACGTGTTCTTGTAACGACCTCGACCGGTGCGCAAATCCCGATCACGCAGGTCGCCGACATCAAGTTCCGCACGGGACCGCCCGCTTTACGTAACGAGGACGGTCAACTGGTGAGTTTCGTCTTTGTCGATGTGAACGATGACATCGGTATCGCCGATTATGTCGATCTGGCGCGCCAGGTGGTCGCCGACAAAGTAGCAATCACGCCCGGGTATCGTCTCGACTGGGCCGGTCAGTTCACCTACTTCGAACGCGCCAAGGCGCGACTGACCGTACTGGTACCCCTAACGATATTCGTCATCTTTTTCATGCTCTACATGCATCGAAAATCGATGATCGAAACGCTGGTGGTGATGACGGCGTTGCCATTTTCGCTGATTGGCAGCATCTGGTTGTTGTCGGCGCTAAACTACAACCTGAGTGTCGCGGTGGCCGTCGGCATGATCGCCGTGGCGGGTCTGGCCGTCGAGTTGGGGCTTTTGATGATGCTTTATCTGGACTTGGCGTGGCGCAGACACGCGATAGACGACTCTCTCAAATCTCGTAAAGACTTGGCGGTAGCCATCGAAGAAGGCGCCAGTCAGCGCATTCGTCCCATGTTGATGACCGGATTAGCGCTGTTCCTCGGCCTAGTACCGATCATGTACAGCACCGGAAGTGGTGCGGATGTCATGAAGCGCATCGCGGCTCCGATGCTTGGCGGCGTCGGTTCGGCATTGATTCTGGTGCTGATTGTCTTTCCGGCAATTTTTTCATTCTGGCGCGGCCGAGGCCTACCGGCCTTGGAGCCATTGCCAGCTGACCGTGAGGCCGCCGACCGAAGCGAGGACCAAGAATGATCACCGCATGTGTCGGCGATACGAAGCAGAACACACAGTCTAAAAAAAGGGAGAGTTTTACATAGTCGTTCACAAATTAGTCTTACACGGCAGGATGATTGCTTGCCAGGGCAGAGAACAAAAAGCTAACGGGCGAAAACGAGAACGATACTACGGCTTCAATACCTGCGGCAATCCCTCCTCACGCAGTGTGGAAACCCAATCATAATGAGGTATGGGTAAAAAGGAACTTCAACCCACTGGGCATGGCATTAATGGTGATGATAGACACGCCCGCCTCCGCCATGTGTAGTTGGAACAGGCGGAGATCCTCGGCGGTAGCTGTATCGGGCGAGCGGCCGATATACTGGGTCAACGTGACCACCGCACGAATTTACTGGGCATGCTGAAATCATATCTCAGATTCGTCACATTTTGGGGTTTATTTGGTGCGCTGGGAAAAGCTGCACTGATTTTGCGGGTGAAAGTCCCGTCGTAGAAGGTTAACTCGATCACTACGTAGCGAGTCTTGCGTTTCCGGCGGTAACAAAGGAGACGAAGCGTAGATAGCGAAATACTCGAGCCGAAACCGAATGGTGAACGCGATAGCTCCGAAATTCTCGTAGTTGTGTGTGCCGATGGCCTCAGATAACCAGCAGGCAACAGTTACTAAATGGTTACTCTAGCGAGTCCAGTTAGTAACACACTCCGGAGTCGCAGGCGTCGGAGAGTTTATAAAGATCAGTGGCGGAACCCAGGAGTTCCATTAACCTCTTGCATGGATCGCAGGTAACGCAGAGGCAAGCGTAACAGTGGGCTCTGCGTGATGGGTATATGGAAGTCGGAGTTGCTCATAGTAGTCCGAGGACGGGAAAGCCGTCTACATGGCGAAGGGGCAGCAGAGTAAACGAGCGAAAGAGAGAAACAATGTCCGTACTTCGCAACGACGGAATTACAACATGGTTAACGAAACTTGATCGCATAGGTGAACAATCAGCGAGTCGGCACGATATCGTGTTCAATAATATTGGTCACATTATCGACAATGACTTGCTGAAAGAGCTCTACGCCAATCTCGATGGGAAGAAAGCGGTAGGCGTAGATAAAGTAAGTAAAGCTGCTTACGGTGAAAATCTTATGGCTCCTCAGAAAAATCTGTGGGTAGTTTTAGGCACAGGAAGATCGCCCATGGCGTGATATAGCGCTATTTCAATGCCTCTGAAGGTACGGAAGCCGTAGGACTCTCATGGTGAGTTTTGCTTTGTTGTTGAAGCCTTCGACCACGCCGCTTGAAAGCTCGCCTTTGGCCTTGAACCAGTTCATCAGCAGGGAGCGGTGATTGCGCAAGGTCTTGGCCATTTTCTTCATCGGCTCGATCTTGGATCGCATGGCTCGATTGCACCAGGCGTCGAGAAACTTGCCGGCATAGAATGGACTGACATACTCCCAGAACTGCTGGAAGTCCTCCTTGAGAAGGTAGGCTCGGATTGATCTCAAGTTGTACTGAACCAGGTCGGCAAGTTTGACTTCCTGCTTCTCGGTCAAGTTCTCGGGGCGCTTGAGCAA
>JBBKXJ010000059.1:0-4180 GCA_037969395.1 Pseudomonadales bacterium | reverse complement strand
TTCGATTTCGCGCAACAGCGCATCGAATTCGTCGTTCGAAAGTACCTTGGCCTGGCCGTGTTTTGCCATGAGAGACTGTGATGAATGAGTGGATTGGCAGTATAAATCGCCGGCAGGGGTTTGTCACAATAATCCGTACTAATATTATTTCTACGGGTTAAGTAACAACACTACTGTATTTATCGGGTTCTGTCTGTTTAGTAAGCTAAATTCTGGAGCGATCTAAATACTGATGTTATGTACAGTGTTCAAGAAAACGGTTATGATATTCAAAAAAACAAATATGATATTGGGTTTGTGTGTGCCGTCTCTTAGCTGGCGATTGAATTACCGGAATATTGAGCTTCATTCGGACACCAAGTCCGAGTCCGTTGGTGTGATGCTACGCGACGGAGAAGTCAGACATCGACATTGGTTAGGCTTCATTGATGAAGCCGATGCGCGGCTGCTACCGGATGCCCACCCGGTGTTACTTAATATAGCGCGATACAGAAACGAGGATGCCACCGTATCATGGGTCGATCTGCCATCAGGCCATTTTGTCCAAGGTTGCCTGGTTGATGCCGGTGTCTACGCGGTTACGCGTGGTAAAGTGCAAGTTAAGCTTGTCACCAAAATGGCTACATAACTATAAGGGGTGACTGGAAAAATCTGGGAATATAGTACACTCAAATACAATGCCAGAATGGCTGCTTACCCATAAAAGAGGACAGTGGCCAAATGGCTCGGTGGAATCATCGTAGTCAGCTCGTAATAGAGTTAAAACGCGGTTGAGGATCGTCTCACGCTCTTTAGAGCAGTGTCTTCGTGGACGGAACTATCAGTCCGTAAATGCCTGTTTTCGTGGTCTTGTTACCGTCGGAGTAGCTTTTTATTAGTAATAGTGTATAGTTTAACAATACATCACATTTATGAGGAGCCGCCGACATGGCCCACGATACCGCTATCGACTATTTTACTGTCCGGGGTATGCAATCCACAGCGCCAGAAGGCCTAAACGCCGCGCTACGCCTAGTGATGGACTCCATGCCGACGCAGCTCTATGGCGACCCTGCCGACGAGCTGTCGGCCGAAGAAATTGCCGTTCTCAAAGAAGGAGGTATCGATCTATCGACCGTTGTTGATCGTGATCCGATCGCGGAAACCGCCATCAAGTATGCCGCCATTGTTGAAAGTAGCCTGACGTTTAAAGAGGCCACCGCGCGACTCGACAGTTCGGAGAGCCAGGTGCGGATGATGATCGCCCGTCGCACCTTGTACAGCTTCACGCTCGAGGGCCGTCGCTACATCCCTGTCTTTCAGTTTGATAAAAAAGGCAAGTTGTTGCCAAACATCACCAAGGTCAACCCAGTGCTGAGTCCGGATTTGCACCCGGTTGAAGTGTTTGAGTGGTACACGTTGCCCAAGCCGGATTTGTACGTCAATGATGACATTGACCAAACCATAAGCCCCATCGCGTGGTTGGCGAACGGTCGAGACCTTGGCACGTTGACGACACTCGCAAAACGCCGGTAGCCGCCGATGGCTAAACTGCCTCGTGCGCCGGACATCACACGTCTGCGAGCAACACCCCCGAGTGTGATCACGATCGGTCCGGACCTCCTGTTGCATCGGATCTACAAGCGTGGCGGGACCCATCCGACGTTGTGGAATACGTTTAGAAATTTCGGACCGGTGTCGCGGTTTGATCATCACTTACTCGATGACAATGGTGATGCGCATCTGCAAGAACGCCGCATGTTGTACGCGGCATCGGATGTCCCCACGGCGCTGGCCGAATATTTTCAGGACGACGATCGTCGCATCAATCGGTTCCGCGATCAGCCCTGGCTCGTTTCATTCCGGCTGCCCAGGCAACTACAGCTCCTTAATCTAACCGATACGTTTTGTGTGCGCGCGGGCGCTTCAATGAAACTCACCAGTGGACCCTTTACGAGTGCTCAAGCCTGGTCGCGCGGTTTCTACGAGGCCTACCCGGAAATTCAAGGTGTGTACTACCCCTCTTCCCTCACCAATCGCCCAACGATGGCGTTCTACGACCGTGCCAAACACGACACCTTGTTCCCCGCCAATACACTCATGCACCGTGAACTCAAATCCCCGTTGATGCACCAAGCGTTAATTATAGCTTCTGAAGAGATCGGCTACACCCTACTCTAGATTGAGGCGACACAGATTGGACTGCATGATCTGCGCCGCAGGTGCTAAACAGAAGCGAGCACAAGCCAACGTTTCTATCGAAACAGTGGCTGCGTCTGTAAGCCAAACGCTCTACTATTTGTGCTTACCTGGGGTCCATTGCGGGAATGGGCGAAGACACCCCAACGACTGCTCATGTCACATAACAGCCCGTCAAATGTATTCATAATTCAATGCGGTGCGATTCGACATCCGGAATGTACATTTCACTCTTACCGGACAATATTATTAATAGTGTCATGGCGTGGGACAGCAAATGCCCTAAGCGCCGGTTCGTGGCTTCGTGCTCCGTCGGTCAGCAATGAATCTCACAGCTGCTCGGCTTCGAAAGCTTCCACCGCGCCGCTTAAACAGCACTTTCTTGTACATGCCGCCAGCACTGATGCTTGACTAAGCGTCGGTGGGCAAAATCTCGCCGATTGGAACCTTAAACACACTGTTTTTGAACTACGCCGCTAATTCCGCTTATACTCCTGTGTGAGGTTTAAAAGATATGGGCAATGAAATGCCTTGAGGTGGCATGTGGTTCTCTCGTAGGACCTCGGCACACACCTCACTTAATAAACATATTCTCACGGAACCTTACCTATGAGCAAAGGCGAAGTCAGGACTTTCGAGGCACGTTCTTATTCAAGTGGCACACTCGGCCGCGCTATTTGTAATAGCCGTAATCACCATTTCATTGCCGATGAATTCGGAGGTGATGAAATAACAGCAGGCGAGTACTTTCTGACCAGCCTCACGGCTTGTGCGGTCAATCTGCTGGAGCGTCATGCAAAAGATTCGGATATCCCACTACAAATGCTGGATGTTCGTGCCGAAGGCAGCTATAAAAGGAACCAGGGAAGGGAGTCGCGTACGGTATTCCACGCGGTAAATATGCAATTTCAATTCGTGGGTATAAGCGAAGATGAAGCAGCAAACCTTGTCGCGACCTATCATAGACGCTGTCCATTATATGGCACGGTAGCTGCTGCCATACCCGATATGAACACAACCATCGTCGTGGCCCCTCAGTAACATGGTCCGCTGTTTATAATAGAATGGGCGCAAATGTTACCGTAAACCCCGCCCTAGTGCTCCAACGATAATCCCATGCTGATTTCACCATTTTGATTTCAGACATCAGCTTAGTAAAGCTACTGTGCCCACCCTGGTTATTCGTTCCTTTGGCGACAGCCAATCTGGGGGCTAAGGCCTCTTTGGGGCGCGTCGGACTCAGGCGCCCTGTTAAGCGCTCTGAACCGCCGCGATGATTTCCGTCACATGACGCAAATCAGAACCGCAGCAGCCACCCAGCACGTTAACCCACGGCATTTTTTCCTTCAACGCGCGATACAGTTGTCCTAATTCCTGCGGGTTGCCATCATCCAGTTGTTCGGCTTCATCCAGTTCGGCATGGCTGCAACGCGAAGCGTTGCAACGCAAGCCTTTGATGCGACGCAGCCAGTCGCCGTCGCCAAGTGCATGACTAAAATGATCGGGGTGCGCACAATTGATCATAAAATAGGCCGCCGTACCTTGAGTCGCCGCATCGACTTGCATAATGGCGTCGGGCAGTGGTTGACCGGTCGGCAGATGGCCGTCGGTCTCAACGGTAAATGACACCACAACAGGCAAACCCGCCTTGGTTGCGGCGTTGACCACACCGATAGCTTCCGGCGCCTGGGTAAAAGTCAGCGCGGAGACCATCTCCGCCTCGGTAGCGACCAGCCAGCCGATTTGTTGGGAGTGATACTCTTCGGCCTCGGCAGCAGTGAGCGCATTTTCCGGTGCGTAGGCATCGCCGCGTGGACCAATCATGGCGTTCAACACAATCGGTTTTTGGTTAGCGGAAAATTCGTCGCGGATGTTTGCAAGCTGTTGTCACTTAATCTGAGCAGGGCATCGATCTTATTCTCAGCTAATGTGAGCAGGAAAGGTGCACTGTTTGCAAGCAGAGCTGTTCTTGTTGTCGAGCCGCTACAGGTACGGAAAGCTG
>JBBKXJ010000058.1:0-24760 GCA_037969395.1 Pseudomonadales bacterium | reverse complement strand
ATTGATGTGCATGGGAGATTTGAAAAACTCGTGGTCACCTTATTGGTGATGAGAGCTTTTTCAAATTTTCCAGGTGCATTAAGAGCTTGTGCATACTTTCGTGATCCAACTGCGGTTTCTAGGTTTAACAGCGCACTTCTGTGGAAATTACTTCGCCGCTAATTTTCTCCACAGCTCTGCGCTGTTAATGCGCGAAAGTATTTATAGGCAGCCAGTTGCCGACCAGGAATTGGGAATCCGTCTTCGGGCCAATTTTGAGTAGCAATCAAGAGTCCACTCTGGATAAACGTTAGCTTTCTATACAGCAGACGTTGTCGTTAACGCGTGAACGGCAGGCGAGACGTCGCCCACCGGCGTTTTCTAAACTAAACCTGCATCACAATCCACGTCAAAGCTGCCTGATACCGGTTTCTGTTTTTACCCGTTTACCTATCAAGGTGACGAGATTCGTCTAAACTTTGATCAAAGTAGGATGGTACGAACGTTATGCAACTAACAGACACTGAAGAAAAAGCCCGACTAAGCGCTCTTAGAGCCTACGACATCCTGGATAGCGATCCAGAACAGGCGTTTGATGACCTGGTCGCACTGGCGTCATCAATTTGCGGCACGCCTATCGCCGCTATCAGTCTTGTTGACGACGCGCGCCAATGGTTCAAATCAAAGATTGGTTTGGGAGTAGACCAAACTCCTCGAAATATAGCATTTTGCGAACACGCGATCCAGAACGCAGATAGCGTGTTTATGGTAGCGGATGCATCAAAGGATAACCGCTTTGCTAACAACCCGTTGGTTTATAGTAGTCCGCACATTCGTTTTTATGCCGGTGTACCCCTTGTTGTTGGCACAGGCCATGCATTGGGCACACTTTGTGTTATTGATACCGAACCGCGACACTTATCAGACAATCAGCTCGACGCTCTAAAAATACTGAGCCGCCAAACCGTTGCACAGATGGACCTGCGCATCACCAACAAAGAACTGCAACGACGCCATGACGAGCTAAGCCAATTTGCCTATCGGGTGTCACACGACCTCAAAGCGCCTTTATCTACCTCCAAGCGCCTATCCGAATTTATTGCTGCGGATATCGATACCGGCGACGTTGATGAAGCGAAAACTAATGCAATTCGGATTACTACGCAGATGACAAGGCTGGAACGCCTTGTCGTTGACATTCTAGATCTCGCCAAAGCGGACCTGGCCGACGATCTCGACGAAGAGATTAATTTCGAAACGCTCATAGACGAGGTGCAGACGACCCATGAGAAGTCAATACAATCGAGTGGTATACAAGTCAGCCTCGACATCAACACAGGGTTTCCATTGCGCGCGCCGAGAGTCCGCTTGTTACAGATCGTCGAAAATTTATTTTCGAACAGTTTGAAGTACCACAACCCCGAGCGAGCTGATCGGATGACAAAGATCGTTTGGAACGAGTCTGCATCGGGTGCTGACCTGAGGGTTGAAGACAATGGACTGGGCATTCCCGAAGTTAGCCAGCAGCATGTATTCAAGTTCTTCAATCGCTTTCATCCAGACAGAGCAAATGGATCAGGATTGGGTTTGGCAATCGTCAAGAAGCATGTCGAAGCCTTAAGCGCTGACATTAAATTTGGTTCCGATGCTTCTGGTACCTACTTCGCCTTGCATTTCCCAAACCAAAAACAGTGAATAATTGACCTATGCGCTACTCGATACTCATCATTGATGACAATGAAGTCGACCGGTATTTATTGAAGCGGATGCTGAAGAATACCAATCTGGACATCGTTACCTTTGAAAAATCAAACGGTGCAAAGGCTCTTGATTTCCTCAGAGACTATGAAAAAAACAGCAAGCTGCATCTCGATGACTTCCCCCCCTTATTGTTTTTTCTTGATATCAACATGCCGATCATGAATGGATGGGAATTTCTAGCTGAGTTCGTCAAGTTGAGGAAAACCACGAATCTAAACTCGGCTACGATTGTTATGCTTAGCTCTTCGAACAGCGAGGCAGAGTATGCAAAGGCTAAACAGTTCGATTTCGTCTCCGATTATATCGTTAAAGGACAACACACGACTGATGATTTAGTCAATGCGATAATCGCAGCTGGTTGTTAGTTGATCGGGTAAGAAGCAGACATCGCTATCGCGCTGGCAGACAGAAAGCGCGCTCCCTGCCGCCGTTTTAATGGTTCTATACAGCCATTGCCTTGCCATGTAATGTAGGCGCACAATAATAATACTGCGACCCGCGTGTCGGCAGCACGAAATGGTAAGGTCTTATGACTAATGTTACGGTATCTCCGACCGCTGACGATAAGCCGATACACGTCGGTTTCCTGATGATTGCTGACTACACAATGATCACCTTCGCCAACGCCGTTGCGGTACTGCGCATGGCCAACCGTCAAAGCGGACGAGACTTGTATCGCTGGTCAACCATTACCATGGACGGACTACCGGTGTGTTCCAGTGACGGCCTTGAACTCAAGCCGGGCGGCAGTGTTGCCGCTGCGGAAGCATTGGACATTCTAATGGTATGCGGTGGTTACCATATCGAAAAAGAATGCAAAAAACCGATATTAACTGCGCTGCGTGGCTTTGCGAATAAAAAAATACCGCTTGGTGCACTGTGTACCGGCACTCATCTGTTGGCAGCAGCAGGTCTGCTCGATGGCTACCGTTGCACCATCCACTGGGAGAATCTATCCAGCTTGCAGGAAAAATTTCCAAAGCTGCTGGTGTCGTCCAATTTGTTTGTGATCGACAGAGATCGCTACACCTGTTCGGGCGGCGTCAGTTCCATTGACCTTATACTCAATCTGGTGGCCAGCATTCACGGCCACCAATTGGTGCAGGAAATTTCTGAGCAGTTTACCTATGAAAGAGTGCGCACCGAAAGAGACGCGCAGCGGGTGCCGTTGCATTATTTGGTCGGTGCCAGCCAACCCAAACTGGTGGATGCCGTCACACTGATGGAAGCCAATATTGAAGAGCCGTTAGGGCTTGATGAAATAGCGAGCTATGTGAACATTTCACGCCGACAATTAGAGCGTCTGTTTCATAAACACCTGCATTGCGCCCCGTCGCGCTATTATCTTGAGCTGCGCCTGCACCGGGCGCGTTTGCTGCTGTTGCAAACCAGCATGCCGGTGATTGAAGTCGCCATCAGCTGCGGTTTTTCCACCGCGCCGCATTTCAGTAAATGCTACAGCGAGCTGTACAGTAAACCGCCGCGCGACGAGCGCCTTGGTTTGCATTGAGCTGAGTGGCGAGATTGCAGCACATGACGCAGATCAATAAACCGGCGTCGCGTTAGCGCGATGCGATAGCCTGGTATTTCGTTACACTGGCGCAACTTTGCGTTCAAGGAACGGCGATGAAATCTAGTGCGCGAGTCGTAGTAATCGGCGGCGGTGTTGTCGGTGTCAGCACGCTTTATCATTTGGCGAAAAAAGGCTGGGGATCGGACGTAGTGCTGGTCGAAAAAGGCGAGCTCACCTCCGGCTCCACCTGGCACGCCGCTGGCCTGCTGCCGCTGTTTAATATGAGCTACAGCGTAGGCCAGATCCATAAATACTCGGTCAAACTCTACCAGCAGCTGCAAGCCGAAACGGGTCAGGATGTTGGTTTTCGCAAAGTCGGCAATATTCGCCTGGCCATGAACCAGGAGCGAATGGACGAATACCATCAGTACGCGGCGACGGCCCGCACTATTGGCGTGCGTGTTGACTTCCTAAGCCCGGCCGACGTACAGGAAATCTGGCCACTGTGTACTACTGAGGGTTTGGTCGGCGCTATTTTTCATCCTGAAGATGGCTATATTCAGCCCGCCGATCTGACTCAGGCGCTGGCCAAAGGAGCCCGTGCGCTGGGGGCAGAAATTTACCGCAAAACGCTCGTTACCGGTATAACGCAACATAACAGCGGCGAATGGCTGGTCAGCACAAACAAGGGCGACATTGTCTGCGAACATGTGGTATCGGCCAGCGGCAACTATGCCCGCCAAACGGGGGCGATGGTAGGACTGGATATTCCTGTTATTCCAGTCGAGCATCAGTTCATCGTTACCGAGCCGCACCCGGAAGTTGTTGCCCGCCATAAAGCAGGCCTGCCGGAAATGGGCGTGCTGCGCGAACCGGACGGTTCCTGGTATCTGCGCGAGGAAAACGGCGGCTTTATCCTCGGCCCTTACGAAAAAGGCGCGCCCTGTTGTTACGTCGACGGGCCCAGGCTTGATGCCGAATACGAGCTGTTCCAGGAAGATCTGGACCGCTTGACGCCGCATATTGAAGCCGCAATGAGCCGCGTGCCGGCGTTCGCCGAAGCGGGCGTAAAGGAGGTTTATAACGGTGCCATTGCTTACACTCCCGATGGCAGCCCGATTATCGGCCCCGCCTGGGGTTTAAAGAATTTCTGGCTGAATGAAGGCCATAGTTTCGGTATCACCGCAGCGGGTGGTGCCGGCTGGCAGCTGGCCGAATGGATTGTCGAAGGCGAGCCGACTATTGATATGCTGGGAGTCGAGCCGCGCCGGTTTGGTGACTACGCTACCGGGAGCTATCTACGTAAAAAGAATGAGGAAGCCTACGCCAGCGTATTCACCATTCACTACCCCGACGAAGAGCGGTCAGCGGCGCGGCCGCTACGAACTGCGCCCTGTTACGAACGATTGCAAAAAATGGGGGCTGTGTTTGGCCAGCGGTTCGGCTGGGAGAGGGCTAACTGGTTTGCAACAAACGGTGTCGCGGCCGAAGATCACTGGTCGTTCCGACGATCGCACTGGTTTGAATCAGTTGGCGAAGAGTGCAGAAACGTGCATGAAAATGTCGGCCTACTCGACATGACGGCGTTCGCCAAATGCAGAATATCCGGCCCGGGCGCGGAGGCTTTTCTCGACCACCTGGTTGCCAATCGCTTGCCGGGTAACGTAGGTAGAGTCGGCCTGTGCCACGCGCTGAATAGTCGCGGTGGCGTGCATTCCGAATTCACGATTTTGCGTGAAGCGGCGGATTCGTTTTATCTTGTGTCCGCTGGCGGCCTGCAACGACTCGACCATGACTACTTATGGCGGCAAATGCCGGCAGACGGATCGGTTCAGTTTCAGCAGTTGACCGGCGCCAATGGTGTACTGGTAATTGCAGGGCCTAAATCTCGGGAACTATTGAACCGGGTTTCATCCAATGACTTTTCCAACGCAGCATTTCCATGGCTCAGCGCTCGCAACGTGACTGTCGGCATGGCGCCGGTCAATGCGATGCGCGTTAATTTCGTCGGTGAACTCGGTTGGGAGTTACACCACCCCTTGGAGTATCAGAATCATATCTTCGATGCACTGTTTGCGGCCGGCGCTGATCTTGGATTGCAGCCCTTCGGTATTCGTGCGATGGATTCGCTGCGGCTGGAAAAATCCTATCGCATGGTCGGCACTGAGCTTTCCATCGAGTACGCGGCGCTGGAATCAGGCCTGCAGCGGTTCATTAAACCGGATAAAGGCGACTTTACAGGCCGTGATGCATTGTTGGCATGGCAGCAGCGCGGCTTTGACAATGCCTTCGTTACCCTGCAAGTGCATGACGTCGAAGACGCCGATGCGCTAGGCAATAATCCGCTGTTTCATAACGGCGAACTGGTCGGTCGGGCCACTGGTGGCGGCTACGGGTTCAGGCTGAAGAAATCGCTGGCACTCGCCATGCTTCGCCCCGACCTCGCAATAGAGGGTACCGAGCTGGAAATTGAAGTTCTGGGCGAACGTCGCCATGCTACTATTCTGCCCGACAGCCCCTTCGACCCCGACAACAAACGGCTGCGCGCCAACGACGGATAAACCCGTAGCAGCCGTAGTGACAGCACATGGAAAAATACTCACTTTTTAGCTTGTTAAAACACGCGCGCAGTTACCATGAGAATTGGCAGCGCGCGTGGCGCAATCCGGAGCCGAAAAGCAGCTACGATGTAGTGATAATTGGCGGCGGCGGCCACGGTTTGGCAACGGCTTACTATTTGGCCAAGGTGCATGGTATTCGCAACGTGGCAGTCATTGAAAAGGGCTATTTAGGTGGCGGCAATACCGCTAGAAACACCACCATTATTCGCTCTAACTACCTGTGGGACGAAGCGGCCCAGCTCTATGAACTGGCGCTCACGCTGTGGGAGGGGTTAAGCCAGGAGTTGAATTTCAATGTAATGTTTAGCCAGCGCGGCGTGTTTAACCTCGGCCACAACCTGCAGGATATGCGCGATATTCAGCGTCGGGTAAATGCTAACCGCTTGAACGGCATCGATGGTGAAGTGTTAACGACCGCGCAGGTACAGGAACGGGTGCCTTTACTCAACTGCTCGCCGCATAGCCGCTACCCGGTACTGGGTGCTTCTTTTCAGGCGCGCGCCGGTACCGCCAGACACGATGCGGTGGCGTGGGGTTATGCTCGTGCGGCCGACGCGTTGGGGGTAGACCTGCTTCAGCAAACCGAAGTCACCGGCATTCGCCGTGACAATGGTGCGGCAACAGGCGTTGAAACCACGCGCGGTTTCATCGGCGCGCGCAAGGTGGCCTGCGTAACGGCGGGTAATTCAAGCGTGGTTGCGGCGATGGCGGGTTTGCGGCTACCGATCGAATCACGGCCACTACAGGCGCTGGTGTCAGAGCCGCTAAAACCCTGTCTGGATACGGTGATTATGTCTAACGCGGTGCACGGTTATATTAGTCAATCCGACAAAGGCGATCTAGTGATCGGCGCGGGCGTGGACGGCTACAATGGCTACGGTCAGCGTGGTTCCTTTCACGTGATTGAACACACCTTGCAGGCTATCTGCGAATTGTTCCCGGCGTTTAGCCGGGTGCGCATGAATCGGCAGTGGGGAGGCATTGTTGATGTGTGCCCGGATGCCTGCCCGATTATTAGCAAAACGCCGGTCAAAAATCTGTACTTCAACTGTGGCTGGGGCACCGGCGGTTTTAAAGCCACGCCCGGTTCCGGCTATGTATTTGCCGATACGGTGGCCAACGACGAGCCTCACCCTCTTGCTAAAGCGTTTAGCCTAAACCGCTTCCACAGCGGTGCCTTGATCGACGAACACGGTGCAGCCGGCGTGGCACACTAATCATGCTGTTGATTACATGCCCCTATTGCGAGGAGGCTCGTGACGAAACGGAATTTAGCTGCAGCGGCGAGGCGCATATCAGTCGTCCGAAAAACCCCGAAGAGTTGTCTGACGAACAGTGGGGCGACTACTTATATTTCCGCACTAACCCGCGCGGCCTGCACCACGAGATGTGGTATCACGTCGCCGGTTGCCGCCGTTACTTTAATGTCACTCGCGACACGGTGAGCTACGCCATTCTGGAAAGTTATCGTATTGGGGCTGAACCCGGCAGCAAAACACCCGCCAGTTGTTCTACATGAGCGGCAGCGCGGTAGTGCAGGCGCGTCGTTTACCCGCAGGCGGTCGCATTAATCGTGACCAGCCAATCAGATTTAGCTTCAACGGCATAGCTTACCAGGGCTTCGAAGGGGATACTCTTGCCTCGGCGCTGTTAGCCAATAACGTTAATGTAGTGGCGCGCAGTTTCAAGTACGCCAGGCCACGCGGCATTGTCGGCCACGGCGCTGAAGAACCCAACGCGATTGTGCAATTAGGTCATGGCGCGCAAACCGTGCCCAATTTGCGCGCTACCCAGATAGAGTTGTATGCCGGGTTGCAAGCCCGTAGCGTCGGCGCAGGGCTCAGCGTCAACTTCGACCTGATGGCTTTGGTCGGTGCGTGTGGCCGGCTAATGCCTCCCGGCTTCTACTACAAAACCTTTATGCGCCCGCAAAAGCTGTGGATGACCTACGAGCGCTTTATTCGCAAAGCGGCCGGTCTGGGAAGCGCCGCGGCGGAACCGGACCCGGACAGTTACGATAAATTGAACCAGCATTGTGACGTGTTAGTTGTAGGCGCCGGGCCCGCCGGTCTGGCCGCCGCGCTGACGGCGGCACGCAGCGGTGCACGGGTAATTATCGCCGACGAGCAAAACCAATTCGGCGGCAGTTTGCTTGCTGCGCGACCAACTATTGGACACCAGACTGTCGCGTTGTGGTTGACTAAAACGCTGGCCGAATTGCACGCCTGCAGCAACGTTGAAATGTTAGCGCGCAGCACCGTGTTCGGTTACTACGACCATAACTTCCTCGCTATTCTGGAGCGGCGCAGCGACCACCTGCGAATCAGCTCCCCGAGCGTGGCACGCCAACGACTGCACCGGGTGCGCGCCAAACAGGTAGTGTTAGCCACCGGCGCTATCGAACGACCGCTGGTTTTTGCTAACAATGATGTGCCAGGCGTAATGCTGGCGTCTTCGGTATCCACCTACGTCAATCGCTACGGCGTAGCCCCCGGCACCAAACTGATTGTGTTTACCTGCAATGACAATGCCTATCAAGCCGCAATTGATTGGCATCAAGCGGGACAGCACGTGGTTGCGATTGTGGACACTCGCTGCAACCCCTCCGGCGTGGTTGTTGCTACTGCCAAAGAACTCAACATCGACGTCATTGGCGGGCATGGCGTCATCGAAGCACTGGGAAAGAAGTGTTTACAAGGTGCGGTGATAGCCCCTCTCAATGCGGACGCAACAGCGATAGTCGGTGCTACGCGGCAGCTCGATTGCGATTTAATCGCCTGCTCCGGCGGCTGGAGCCCGGTTATTCATCTCAGCTCGCATACGGGAGCCAAACCACAGTGGAGCGATGCGAAAGTCGGTTTTCTGCCCGGCGAATCAATCCAGCAGGAACGTTCAGCCGGTGCGGCCAAGGGAACTTATAGTTTGCTGGATTGTTTCAGTGAGGGCGCGTATGCAGGCGCGCGCGCCGCACAGCTGGCGGGCTTTGGCAATGGCACAGTCAGCACCACAACACCTCCGATCGAAGAGTTGACCGAGCAGCCGCAGCAAGCGCTATTCCTGCTGCCGCACGTTAAACCTGTCAGCCGCGCTCCGAAGCAGTTCGTTGACTTGCAGTTAGATGTAACCGCCGCCGCGATCGAGCTGGCAGCCCGAGAGGGCTATGAATCGGTGGAGCACGCCAAGCGCTACACCGCGTTGGGTTTCGGCACCGACCAGGGCAAACTGGGCAATATTAATGGCATAGCGATTTTAGCCAACACACTGGGTCAGAGTATCGCGGCAACCGGCACCACAATCTTCCGGCCTGCGTATACGCCTACCACCTTTGGTGCCATTGCCGGTCGCGATGTCGGCGACCTGTTCGATCCGGTGCGCTATACAGCCATGCATCGCTGGCATACCGAACACGGTGCCGAATGGGAAAATGTCGGCCAGTGGCAGCGGCCGCGCTATTATTGCCAGCCGTTTGAGGTCATGCACGACGCGGTGAAGCGCGAGTGTCTGGCAGTGCGCAATAAAGTCGGTATGCTGGATGCGTCCACGCTGGGTAAAATCGATATACAGGGGCGTGATGCCGCCGAGTTTCTAAATCGCATTTACAGCAACGGCTTCCTGAAGCTGGCACCGGGAAAATGCCGCTATGGCGTGATGCTAAAAGAAGACGGTATGATTTTCGACGACGGCGTCACCGCCTGTCTCGCCGAAAACCACTACCTGATGTTCACCACTACCGGCGGCGCGGCTGCGGTGCTGGCCTGGCTGGAGCTTTGGCAACAAACCGAATGGCCGGAGTTGGACGTTTTTTTCACCTCGGTTACCGACCATTGGGCAACGGCAACGGTCACCGGCCCCAATGCGCGCAAAGTGTTAGCGCTGGTCTGCGACGATATTGATCTCGACAAAGACGCTTTCAAATTTATGGACTGGCGCGACGGCACGGTCGCGGGTGTGCAGGCACGGGTGTTCCGCATCAGCTTTACAGGCGAGCTCAGCTTTGAAGTTAATGTGGCGGCCCACTACGGTCGCTATGTATGGGAGCAGCTGCTGGCAGCCGGCGCAGAGTTTGAGATCACCCCCTACGGCACCGAAGCCATGCACGTACTGCGGGCGGAGAAGGGTTTTATCATCATCGGTCAGGACACCGACGGCTCGATGACGCCAGCCGATATGAATATGAACTGGGTGGTGGCCAAAAATAAGTCGTTTAACTTTATCGGCCAGCGCGGACTGACGCGAGCCGCCTGTCAGCGTTGCGACCGCAAACAGCTGGTTGGGCTGAAAACCCTGCAGCCGGAAACGGTGCTGCCAGAGGGCGCCCAAATTGTTAACGACCCGGCGCAAGCAATACCGATGAAAATGCAGGGCCACGTCACCTCCAGTTACTTCAGCGCCAGTTTAGGCCGCTCGATTGCACTGGCGGTGGTAAAGGGAGGGCTACAGCGTATGGGCGACGTCGTGCATTGTCCGTTGGCCGATGGTCGCAGTGTTGCCGCCGAAATCGTCGGCTCGGTGTTTTACGACCCGAAGGGAGAGCGGCAAAATGTTTGAAGCACGGCGGGAAACGGTTCTGCAGTATGCGCTGGCAGACCTTGTCGATAAAAAACCGGCCGACGCTGGCGTGATACTGCGTGAAGACGCGTTTATAGGCCATCTAAACCTGCGCGGTAATCCTGACGACGCGGCATTCCGAGCTGGCGTGGAGGCGACGCTCAAGGCACATTTGCCGGTCAAGCCCGGCTACTGGTCTGCAGCCGTGGGCGCCAGCGTGTATTGGCTGGGGCCCAATGAATGGCTGGTGCTGGTGGCTGCCGATGCTGCAGCCGATGTGCAGCACAATCTGCGCCAAACCCTGGCGGGACACTTTTCTGTCGTCGATGTCAGCGGCGGTCAAACTATCATCAATCTTAGCGGCGACGACGCGGGTTTGCTGTTGAAAAAATCCAGCACCTATGATTTTCATCCACTAAGCTTTGCTCAGGGACGCTGCGTGCAAACCACATTCGCCAAAGCAATGGCCTTGATTGCCAGTAGAAAAGACGGATCATACGACCTGGTGATACGCCGTAGCTTTGCGGATTATGTCGTGCAATGGATCGCTATTGCTGCGGCCGAATACGGCTTTGCAGTCGAACCCTGAAGCGCTGCGTCGCCGCGTTTAATAGTGATTGCATTTCGGTAGATTATCTATATTCTGCGCGCTCCGAAAAATACTCTAAACGAAAGGAATCGCTATCCATGCCGGTCAGGTCGCTGCTAAAAATATGGCCATTGTTTTTTGGTCTGTTCCTTATTGGGCTGGCAGTGGGGGCGCAGAACAGCCTGTTGGGCATTCGTGCGTCATTGGAAGGGTTTGACAATACGGTAACCGGCTTGCTGATGTCATGCTATTTCGCCGGCTTCCTGTTGGGCGCGTTATGGGCACCGAAGGTGATTCGGCAGGTGGGGCATATCCGCACGTTTGGCGCGCTGACGGCGCTTGCCTCCAGTACCATTCTGGTACATGCCATGTACGTCGAGCCCTGGGTATGGGGCTTAATGCGCCTGCTGACAGGGTTCGCTATGTCGGCAATCTACGTAGTGGCCGAGAGTTGGTTAAATCAGGCCGCCACCAATAAGAATCGTGGCCAGGTATTGGCTATTTATATGGTAACTATAATGACCGGTCTGTGTGCTGGTCAGTTTATGCTCAACCTGGCCGAGCCAGCGGCATTCACGCTGTTCGCCGTGATTGCCGTAATGGTTAGTTTGGCCGCAATGCCCATCTTAATGACGGTATTGTCGACACCGGTGGTGGAGGAAGTCGACAAAATCGGCTTTGGCCTGCTGTGGAGTCGAGCGCCAATTGCCATTATGGGCTTAGTGTTGTCGCAGTGGTGTGCCAGCATGGTGTTCGGCATGGGCGCTGTGTACGCCACTCAGTTGGGCATGACGGTGGCCGAAGTTGCCAACTTCATGGCTGCCATGCTGGGAGGTGCGATGGTGCTGCAGTGGCCATTGGGCCGAATATCCGATTTCGTCGACCGGCGCTGGGTTTTAGCAATCGCCTGTATCGCATCGGTGGCATCAGCTTGGGTGGCGGCACACTATGCCACTGCGTCGTGGCAACTTTACAGCACAGCCTTTGTATTCGGCGGCTTTTGTTTGTCGCAATACTCATTGACGGTGTCGATCATGAACGACAACCTGCGCCCGCGTGAGATCGTGCCGGCCAGCGGCACCATCGTGATGGTCGCCGGTTTAACCTCAATTACGGGTCCGTTGAGCGGTGCGGCATGGATGGGCGTATTTGGCATTCATAGTTTCTTTTACCTGCTGGCCTTGAGCATGGGGCTGCTTGCGCTGATCAGTATTTGGCGCGCTTTGACCATACCTGCAGTGTCGGAGGAGTTCAAAATTCAATCAACTTTGCACGTACCGGTTGCTACAGTCGGTACCGTGTTGCACGTTGAGGACGATGTTATACACGGCGAAGCGGGCTAGAACGGCTCGCAGCTTTCCCGTGTGCACTAATCGAGGCGATTTGATCTTGTAAATGGCCATGCCTATCTGGTAAATTGCGCGCATTAAAAGTCCTTGCACGTTGTTTTTGAGAAACCCCCTCTATGACCGAAGCCTGCTTCCAAATGAAAGGAAGTGTTGTCACTGCTATTGTTCTTGAGCTCACCGATTACTCAGAAACTGCCTTCGCCGATCAGCTCCATGATCACGTTAAGCAAGCTCCCAAGCTGTTTACGAATTCTCCCGTTGTGATTAGCCTCGAAAAGCTGAAGAAGAGTGCAAAAATTGAATTCGCATCGCTGTTAAGCGCCTGCAAAGCGGCAGGTTTGCAGCCTATGGCGTTTAGAGGAGTGGCTGCCCGGCATGCCGACGCGGCACAGGCCACCGGCCTGGCGGTGTTGCCTTTCGCATCCGCGCGGGCGGCCGCTAACGGCAAAGTTGTGTCGCTTGAGCCGCCACCTGAAGAAATAAAAGAAGTCGCAGCTGAAAATACTGATGTACCGGCACAGGCTGCTATGGATCCAACCGGCAGGCCGACCAAACTAGTGACCCAGCCGGTGCGTTCGGGGCAACAAATTTACGCTCAGGGCGCTGACCTGATTATTATGTCGCAGGTGAGCGAAGGCGCCGAAGTGCTGGCTGACGGTCATATACATGTGTACGGCACGCTGCGAGGGCGGGCGCTTGCCGGCGTTAACGGCGACACCAGCGCCCGCATATTCTGCCGCAGTCTGGAAGCCGAGCTATTATCGGTGGCCGGCAATTTCGTACTCAGCGAAGACCTGCGCAGCCGAGCCGAAGTATGGAAACAGCCGACTCAGGTGTTTCTCCATGACGAAACCTTGAAAGTCGAAGCACTGTAGCCGCGTCTTTTAATGCGTATAACACGAACCATTTAAACTTTCTGGAGCAAAAATTGGCTAAGGTAGTTGTTGTGACATCAGGCAAAGGGGGCGTGGGTAAAACCACGTCAAGCGCAGCGATTGGTACGGGCCTGGCGCAAATTGGCAAAAAGACGGTTATCATCGACTTCGACGTGGGCCTGCGTAACCTCGACCTGATCATGGGCTGCGAACGCCGCGTTGTGTATGACTTCGTCAACGTCATCAACAAGGAAGCAACACTCAACCAGGCGCTTATCAAAGACAAGCGCACGGAAAACCTGTACATCCTGCCGGCCTCACAAACACGCGACAAAGAAGCGCTGACGCAGGAAGGTGTTGGCGAAGTTATTGAAGAATTGTCGAAAACTTTCGACTACATACTGTGCGATTCACCGGCCGGTATCGAGCGTGGCGCACTGATGGCGCTGTATTTCGCCGACGAAGCCATTGTGGTCACCAACCCCGAAGTATCGTCGGTGCGAGATTCTGATCGAATTCTCGGCATTTTGCAGAGTAAATCACGCCGTTCCGAAAAAGGCGAAGATCCGGTCAAAGAGCATTTACTCATCACCCGCTATGACCCGCAACGCGTTGCCGACGGCGAAATGCTCAGCGTCGCAGATGTTGAAGATATTCTGGCGATTCCGCTGTTGGGCGTTATTCCTGAATCTCAATCGGTGCTTAGGGCCTCCAACCAGGGATCACCGGTCATACTCGATAAAGAAGAGCGCGCCGGCCAGTCCTACGCTGATGCCGTGTCGCGCCTTGTCGGCAATGTTATCGACCACCGTTTTCTGGAAGTTAAAAGGAAGGGCTTTTTTAGACGCATGATGAGTGCGGGGGTTTGAGCGTGAGGTTTCTCGAATATTTTCGTAAAAACACAGAAGGGGCTACGGCCTCTATTGCCAAAGATCGCCTGCAAATAATCGTAGCGCACGAACGCGCTGCCCGCTTGCAGCCTGATTACCTGCCGGAACTGCAGCGTGAGATCATGGCCGTGATTGCCAAGTACGTGAACATTGATCAGGATCAGGTGTCGGTGCAAATGGACCGCGTCGACAACTGCTCGGTTCTCGAACTAAATGTGACTCTGCCGCAGTAGTCGTTTGTCTGCCGCGAACAGCGTTGACACATAAGAGTTAAGCACTCTCCAGCAGTTCAAGAAAGTCTGTTTTGCTGCGCAGTGCATCTTTCAACAACGGTTTGGCACCCAGCTCCGTCGCTCTAGCGCACAGCTTAGCAGGCAGTGCAGCGCCAGAGCACAGGAATGTGCTGGTTGCCAGTACAGCGTTGCTGTCAGTCAGTTGCTGCAGTAATTCCAGACCGTCGAGGCAAGGCATGCGATGGTCGACCAACAGTACGCGAGGCGTGTGCTGCTGCAAATAGTCCAGCGCGTGCAGCGCGTCACTAAAGCAGCTGAGTTTGACAGCGGTGCCGCGCAGGCTGCGTTTGGCAAACTCCAGCGTCAATAGATCATCGTCGACAATAACGATGTCGGCGCCGCGGTCTGGCAGAGAATGGCTCATTTCTTTGCACTATACGTTGGTAATTCGGTCACGTCCCAATACAGATTGAGCGTCTTCAACGCGGCAGTCATTTGTTCACTTTTCACCGGTTTCACCACGTAACCGCAAACATTATATTGATAGGCGGCGTCGATATCTTTTTGGCTGTCTGAGGTCGTGAGCATAAATACTGGAGAGCGGTCGAGGGCGTCATCAGCACGCAACGCTTGCAGAAACTCCAGGCCGTTCATTTTCGGCATGTTGATATCGAGCAGAATGATATAGGGCGGTACCAGTTTGGTTTGGCCGTTTGTACCGCGCAGCACACCCAGCGCTTCCTCGCCATTTGTTGCTCGAACCACTTCGTTGGTCATTTTGAGACGGCGCATGCTGCGAACTATTTTTTCTGCATCCAGCTCGTTGTCTTCAACGATCAGAATAGTGGGTGTTTTCCCCGTCATCTAATTCACCGCAAGAGTTTTATTTTGTTCATGGGGTATGGTTTTTGGCCATTTAAATCGAAATGTCGTACCGGCGCCCAGCGTTGATGCAACGTTGATCGATCCACCGAGCGCTTCTACCGACTTCTTGACAATCGCCAGACCGACGCCGGTGCTGTCTATTTCATCTTTGGATTGCAGCGTTTGAAATACTTCGAAAATGCGCGCGTGGAATTTCGGATCGATACCGGGACCATTGTCGCTTACCCGGAATTCGAAAAAATTCCCGTTGTCGGTGCAAGCAACAGTGACCACCGCACACTGCGGGTCGTGATGATATTTAAATGCGTTACCAACCAGGTTGTGCATCACCTGCTCGAAGCGCACCAGATTGGCAGTGAGAACTGGAAATGACCCTTCACAAATAAGCTGGTCTGCGCGTACGTTAAGATCCGAACGCAGCGCGTGCAGAACTTCCAGCACATCCACGCTTTGCATTGCATCGTTACTCGCGCCGACGCTGGAATAATCCAGTATCCCCTTAATCAGGTTCTCCATGCGACCGGTTTGCTGCTGCAGTCGCTGCAAATTATGCTGCACATCCGGATTTGCGTCTGGCGTAGCCACGTAAGATTCGAGATCTTCCTGCAGATACTCCGTGAGGTCGCCAATGCCCCGCAGCGGTGTCTTCAAGTCGTGCGATGCAATGTATGCAAAGCTTTCAAGGTCGGCATTAGATTGCTCAAGCTCGGCAGCTTTGTGCCGCAGCTCAACCGTCATGCGGTCCGCGTAATTTAATGTTCTGCGACTGGCACGCGACAGCAGCAGGAATAACGTTAGCAGCAGTGCATCCATCATTATGCCGCCGATGAGAATAAAGATCGGTTGGTTGCTTGCCAACGCCTCCCTGAATGATTGCGTGCTCCAGATGTCAAAATTCCATGACCTGCCGTACAGGTCTAACGTTGTTTGCCGAGTAAAAATCGGGTTTGGGTCGAAATCCTCTTCCGCCGCTGTATTCTCGTCATAGATCACCTGGCTGCCGTCTGCGAGATGAATACCTACATGGCGTTTGTCTTTATCGAGGGCGCCTGCCATGAGTTTGTTTACAATAAACGGTGCGTAAACCATACCCACAAATTGTTGCTGACGCTCTACTTCCGTTGCATACGAACCACCGGCATAGTACGGCGCGTAAAATAGAAACCCGGGCGTTTTACTTTCATCCTGCACCAACACAATGGGACCGGTGATTTGTGTCGTGCCGGTATCTCGCGCTTTATTGGCGGCGGTTTGGCGGTTAATTTCATGCGCCATGTCGAGACCCACGGCTCTTAAATTGGCTGCTTCCGGCTCGATGTACACGATTGGCATGTGCACTTGCTGCAAGTGATTTGGATGAACGCGATAGTCGGGTCGCAACTGTTGTTGCGATTCGATATGCGCGGCAAGATTTTGTGGTAGAACGTTGACGATGACGCCAATACCGCCGATGCCCGGGTATTTGCTTGCAATGTGCAGGCTGTCAGCATAGATGCGCCATTCACCATGTGCCATCGCGCCACCGCCGGACTGTATGGCAGCGACGCCGCCCCACAGCGCATCCTCGTATTTTTTCATGCGCTCAAGCACCAGCTCAGTCACCTGCGTCGCTTCACGGTCAAACTGCATGCGCGCTTTTTCTTCGATTTGATTCTTCGAAAAGTGCCAGGCGGCGATAGTCACCAGTGCCGACAGCACAACAATAGCCCAATGAAACCAGTGCAGACTCCCGGCGTGCGCCAGCGCGTCGTGTTCCTGCTCGAGTTCGGTGGCTTGTGTGTTATTTGCTTGCATAAGCTATAGCGTAGCTTAAATAATGACCGCCCCAACTAGCTTGCCACGGCCGTTGTTAACCAGTTCTCGGCAGTAGCGTTAGATGAGTCAGCATTCTGTTACTCGGCAACAGGTGGTCGGTGAATTGCGTCAACTCTTTAATCAAGTCGCGTGCGGTCGGTCACATGTTGAGCTTATAATGCGAACTCAGCGAAAGACGGTATTACTATGAACAAAAGCGAATCATCTGCACAGCAACGTGTTGCCAGCGGCGCTAAATTTCATACGCCGCAGGGCGTTTCCGCAATCAAGGACGGTATTAAATCCGGCAAGTCACAAGATTCCGAGCGCCTGCCCAAGCCGCCCTGGCTGCGGGTCAGCATTGCTTCCGGCAGCAAATACCAGGCGGTGCGGGAAACCGTGCACGAACACCGGCTGGCGACAGTGTGCGAAGAGGGCCATTGCCCGAATATCGGTGAGTGCTGGAGCAACGGCACCGCGACCATCATGTTAATGGGTGCGGTGTGCACCCGCGCCTGTAAATTTTGCGCGGTCGATACCGGCAACCCCAAAGGCTGGCTGGACGAGCTTGAACCCGCCCACGCGGCGCGCTCTGTGCAGCTGATGAATTTACGCTATGTAGTGCTAACCTCGGTGGATCGCGACGATCTGGCCGACGGAGGCGCTGCCCACTACGCCGCCTGTATTCGTGCCATTCGCGAGTTGAACCCAACCACCGCGGTGGAAGCGTTGACGCCGGATTTTTGCGGCCAGCGCGACGCGGTCGCAACGGTTGTTAACTCGGGGCTGCAGGTGTTTGCCCAAAACGTCGAAACCGTTGAACGCCTTACCTGGCCGGTGCGCGACCCGCGGGCGAGCTACCAGCAAACCCTCGATGTGTTGAAATTTGCCAAACAAGCGAATGCCGATATTCTTACCAAGTCAAGCCTTATGCTTGGCTTGGGTGAAACGATGGACGAAGTGCAACAGGCGATGCAAGACCTGCGCACCCATGACGTCGATATCCTCACGCTGGGTCAATACCTGCAGCCCACCAAAAACCATCTGCCGGTTGAGGCCTGGATTCATCCTGACGAATTTGCCGCATTGCGCGAGCAAGGATTAAAGCTCGGTTTTACCGAAGTCGCAGCGGGTCCGCTAGTGCGTTCCAGTTATCGGGCAGATCGTATCCTCGAGCAAAACAATCTTGGCTTGCCGACCAGCGACGCTGTGCAAAATAACAGCAATAGAATTGCGGCGGTTGAGGTTTAATCAGCCGTTGCTCCGGTCTTTTCAGGGGATTGTAGACTACTGCGTCGCATATCAACCCGGCGGGAATTGACATCGCAGTAATGGGCGCGTACGTTCAGATGGCCTAACCAGAACGAACTTTATTTGCGTTTGTGATATGCCTACCGACAGAGAAACCTACACACGCCCTGAAGCGTCTGAGTCTAATGACAAGCACGTTGCCGTAGCAGCGGTGCACGACCACACTCGATTGCTGTTCACCCAGGGCCAAATGGGGCAGGCGGTCACCGTTGGAGTGACCTGCGCTGTTGCGCTTACTTTCTGGGGGAAGGCTCCAGCCGCAACGCTCGTTAGCTGGCTATCTTTGATGTTATTGTTAAGCGGCTGGCGCTTCTGGCTGGTCACGCGCTTTCGACGCCGCCAGCCACCCGATGTGGAGCTTGAGCGTTGGCGGCAACTTTTCTTTTTCGGCATTATCTGTACAGCGACGCTGTTCAGTGCCGCATGGTGGCTACTGGCGCCTTTTGGCGGTTTCGAGGAACAGGTACTGTTAGCCTTTATGTTCGGCGGTTTGTCGCTAGGTGCCGTTGCGGTGCTTGGCTCCACCTTTAGCATCTACGTCGTTTACGTCGCCCTGCTGTGCCTGCCCGGCATGGTGTGGATGTTTTCCCAGAGCTCATTTTCCCACATAACCATGGCAGGCCTGACGTTGATGTTCTTTGCGGCGTTAGTATTTGCAGGGCGCGACTACCAGCGAGCCCTGCAACGCAATATGGAGCTAAGTTCCAGCAATCATACATTATCCGAGCAGCAAGAGCGGCTTAGCGACTTTGCGGCCATGGGAGCCGATTTGTTCTGGGAGTCTGATCAACAGGGTCGCTTTATATACCTTTCCAAAGGCTATCAAACGCTCACTGGGGTGGCGGCTAGCAAAATGCTTGGCCAACCAATAGACACTCCTGAAGCGCCTGCATTGATGCCGGTAGAGCATGCGAGTGTTACCGATGCCAGCGGCACTCATTTGTCGGTGCATGATCATACAATCGATTGGAACCTACCCGACGGCCAGGCTGCCGTGTTGCTGTGCAATGCCGTACCGGTACACGACGACAGCGCAAACTTTTGCGGTTTTCGCGGCACTGTTAGAGACGTTACCGAACAGCATCGGCTGGCAGAAAAGCTCAAACACCAGGCAACCCACGACGATTTAACCGAGCTGAGTAATCGACGCGAGTTCGAGCGCAGGCTGAGCGCCATGCTGCTCAATGCGCAGCAAGGTAACACTGCCCATGCTGTATGTTTTGTTGACCTCGATCAATTTAAAATCATCAACGATACCTGTGGCCACGCGGCCGGTGACGCCTTGTTGCGACGCATTGCACAAGAACTAATGCAGCGACTGCGCCGGCGTGACACCCTCGCCCGGCTGGGCGGCGATGAATTTGGTATTTTGCTGGAGCACTGCAAGCCGGCCGACGCACTGGCTTTAGCGCATGAGGTGCGCAGTACAATTGCCAATATCCGTTTTCAGTGGCAGGAACACCTGTTCAATGTTAGCGCCAGCATAGGCCTGGTAGCAATCGATGCAAACAGCGAAGATCTCGCCAGCGTGATGATGGCCGCCGACACGGCGTGCTACGCCGCCAAGGATGCTGGTCGCAACCAGGTTCAATTGTATGAAGTTGATGACCAGGCGTTGCTGCGGCAGCGCGACGAGATGCAGTGGACGCCGCTGATCAGCGACGCGCTGGATAACGACCGCTTTGTATTGTTGGCACAACCCTTATTACCTCTCAGTAAACCGGCTGATTCAGGCAGTGGAAAGCACAGCCATCTTGAGCTGCTGCTGAGAATGCGCGCGGCCGATGACAGCCTGGTCGCGCCAGGTGCGTTTCTGCCCGCAGCCGAAAGACACGGCCTGGCAACACGCCTCGACCGTTGGGTGGTCGACGCGGCATTTCGCGCGCTGCTGGTTTCCGGTTCACGGCTCAAAGCGATTGCTATGTGCTCGATTAATCTGTGCGCTGAGTCGCTGACTGATGAAGACTTTATCGACTATCTGGCGCAGCGGTTTCGAGAACACCCGTTGCTCGCCAACAAAATTTGCTTCGAGCTTGCCGAAACGACGGCGGTAACCAATCTAACCGCTGCTGTCAGCTTTATGGAACGGCTGCAATGCCTTGGTTGTCGGTTTGCTATCGATAATTGCGGCTCTGGCGTGTCGTCGTATGCCTGTCTCAGAAATCTACCTGCCGATTACATTAAAATCGATGGTGCGCTGGTGCGTGCTATGGCCGACGGTGAAGTTGACTCAGCGATGGTCAAATCTATTCACGATATGGGTCGCGTTATGGGTAAGGAAACCGTGGCGGAACACGTTGAGAGTGCGGAAATATTACAGCGACTACGCGCTATCGGCGTGGATTACGCTCAAGGCTATGCGGTAGCTAAACCACAACCCATGGCGGCCTTCGGCATTGGTGGCCAGCTGGTAAAACTGGAAGTTGCGGCCGATTTCGCCTAGCCAGATTCATTGGTTATCGGAATAGCGCTGGCAGCAACAGTGCGCTACTCAGCCCAAAGCCAGCAACATATGTACCCAGCCGCATCGGCGATACGCATCGGGCTCGGCTTGGCAAGCGTTCGGCGCAATCATTCCCGCTACAAACAGGTAGCATCACAGCACTAACACGCTAGTTTCACTCCTCGCGACACATTCTTTTATAACGACTCCAGTCGTCCTATATTTTGTAACCTTTTCTGCCGACGCTCGTTTTATTAGGTAACCGAGCTGAAAATAGCGATCACAACAATGCGGTCAGAAGGCAAGGCACACTTGGCAAATACCAAACTACTGTTTCGCTCGCTGGTAAACCAGTATCAACGCCTGGTTTACTCGCAGGCCGCACATATATTGGCCGACGCGACAGAAGCAGAAGATGCGTGTCAGGAAGCGTATGAGCGTTGCTGGAAGCACCTTAACAACCGTCAGGCTGGCGGTTCAGAGGCTATGGATATGGAAAGTGGTAAAGCATGGCTGTTACACGTTACCCGCAACTTATGTATCGACAGGTTACGGCAACGGCGGCCGGTCACAACGGTCGCAACGGATGACGATTATTGTGACCAGGAAGACAACCAACCCGGCGATACGGCAGCCAAAAGTGAACTTGGCAAATGGTTAAGGCAAACGATATCTCAACTGAAAGAACCGTACCGATCGCTGATTACCCTCGCCGACTTACAACAAAGACCCGTTAAGGAAGTGGCACACATACTGGAACTTAGCGAAAACCAGGCGAAAGTGTATATCCATCGCGGCCGTAAACAATTACGCAATCTCCTGCAAGGTGTAGAACTATGAAGCAAGCAGATGAGCAAACAACGCAGAATGAAGCGAAATTGCTACACCAAATATTTGCTGAACCCGGGCACAACACAGAGGCCGACGAGGCTGTACCTTTACTGGACATCCCAGCCGGGCTGACGCAACGGCTTTACGCGATTGCAGACGACGACACTGCGTTAAGTCAGAGAGAGTCGCGGCAAAACATTTTCGCGACAGCGCTGACCAGGCTAGCGCAACTGCCCGCCTGGAAATCGTTGGGGGCAGTCGTCGCTAGCGCAGTGATAGTAGCCGTTATGGTGCAGATGAATGAACAACGGAAAACGATTGCCCAACTGGAGCAAGCGCAGCGCGATCTAGCCATAGCCCTTCACTATTTGAATGAAGCCAATCAGGCGGTGGAGGCGAGCCTGGTCAATACGCTGGATAACACTATGCAAAAAGCCGCTGTAGAACCCGTGGTTAACAGCATTAACGCCATCGAAGTACCAAAAGTCGAACGCGTGAAAACCAGGGAGTTGTAGTTGTTATTGTTAGTTACTTTCAATCTTCATTGCAGAGGATAACCAAATGAAAAATTACAGAATCGCCCTGGCAGCTGCGCTTGCCGCGCTACTGCTGTCGACAACCAGCGTCGCCGAACCGGCGGGGCAGGTAAACTTTGCCGATTTGTCCGAGCAGTACGGCGAGCCAAAAGTGGAAATTAACCTGACAGCGGCGTTAATGCGCATGGTCGGTAGCTTCGCCAAAAAGGACGACCCGGAAGTTGCCGAGCTACTCTCCAAACTGGAATTTATTAACGTGCGTGTCTATCAAATCGCCGATCACGCAGCAACGGCGGTGGCGTCTGTAGAAGACGTTAGTAAAAAGCTGAAGCGCGACAAGTGGGAAACGTTAGTCACCGTCAATGACGAAGGCGAGCGGGTACGGATTTTCAGCAAAAGCACCAACGATGTTATTAACGGTATTGTGGTCATGGCCGTGTCGCCCGGGAAAGAAGGCGGCGAAGCCGTGTTCATTAATATTGTCGGCGAGATTGATCCCGCCAAAATCTCCACCATAACGGAATCACTCAACATCGATCTGGGGCAATGACATGAAATGCTTAACCGGCACGTTGAAAATCGTCGGCGTCGTGATTGTTACATTGAGCCTTGGTGGCTGCTTTTCGGCGTCGACCAATTTACGATCTCACCCGGGCTATGCCGACTTGAGCTTACCCGACCGCTCGCAGGTTAACTCAACGTTGAACTTAACCCTGGAATCGGCAGGTCTTATACCGGCGCGCTGGCTGGTACGTCACGCCATGGCCGATTCAAATGAGGCCGGAGAGGACGCAAAGCGGCTAACTCTCGCCGTATTGCAAGCAATCGAAGCAGTACAGTTACGCGTGTATGACGTCAATAATAATAGCGAGCTGTTCGACACGGCTATTGATGAGTCTGTGGCCACCCTCAAGCAGGCCGGCTGGCAAACACTGGTCACAGTGAAAGACGGTGACGAACGCGTCGTCATTATGCAGGCTGGCGAGGAGGAGATGATAGTGGGTTTGTCTGTATTGGTTAGCAATCCCGACGAGGCCGTGTTCGTCAATGTCGTAGGCCAACTCAGGCCGGAGGATGTTGAGCTGCTCGCCGGTAATTCTTTAATTAACTGAAGCTGCCCTGGTCCCTCCTGACACAATGCTGTCAGGAGGGTGGGCGTATAGTTAGTTCATCAGTTAATAATGACTGTAAACAGCCAGAGGACAGAAAAATGAGCGACACACCAATCAACCCAATGAAACAACACGGCGCATTTAGCTGGAACGAACTAATGACTACTGACATTGATGGCGCAAAGGCATTTTACAGCGAGCTATTTAACTGGGAGTTAGAAGAATCGCAAGGTGACATGCCTTACACAATGGGTATAGTAAAAGGCCAACAAGTTGCAGGCTTAATGCAAAACCCGCCAGAAGCAGCCGGGATGCCAGCAACGTGGGGCGGATACGTCACAGTTGATGACGTCGAAGCGAGCGCTAAACAAGCTGTATCTCTAGGTGCAAAGGTACTTATGGATGCACGTGATATTCCCAATGTTGGGCGCTTTTGTATTATTAGCGATCCACAAGGTGCAGATAGAGCGCTCGCCACCGCTGCCCAAAGTGCCTTGAGCAAAATAGAATGCGCGTTACCAGAAGACGCCAAAGACAATATTGAAAACACCAAATTATTTTCACTTAGCAATCGAATATCGCCAGCGATTTCTGCCACCATGGCAGAAGTGCGTTACGCTGCGGAAAGTCGCCGAAAAATAAATCTTCAATATAACCGTGCCGACGGGCAAGCATCAGAAAGAATCATTTGGCCACTCGGCCTGTTCTTTTGGGGCTCTGTTTGGACCATTGTCGGCTGGTGCGAAATTCGCGATGATTTCAGAGTCTTTAGATTAGACCGGATCAAAAGTCTGTTTGTACTTGAAGAAGTCTACCCACAAGAAAAAGGCAAAAGCCTTCGGGACTTGTTTGAGAACGAAAAGCGGAAGTCTCGTTGCAGAGCCCCTGGTTAATTCATTTATGACGACTCTGGAATTGCTAGACCACCTCGGCGTATTTGTATTCGCAATCTCAGGCGCTCTGATGGCAGGCAAAAAGGAGATGGATATTTTCGGTTTCGTGGTGCTCGCCCTGTTGCCTGCCGTCGGCGGCGGTACGCTGCGCGACCTCATTCTGGATGTGCCCGTATTTTGGCTTGAAGATACCAATTATCTGTCGATTACGTTGGTAGCGGCGATCGTGACCTTCTCAGGCTACAGATTCATTCATAAAATAGAGAACAAGCTTGTATGGTTTGATGCGGTTGGCATGGCGGTGTTTTGTGTCATCGGCGCAGCCAAAGCCTACAGCGTGACTGAAGATGCCGGCGTGGCCGTTGTTATGGGCGTAGTCACGGCGGTTGCAGGTGGTATCATCCGCGACGTTGTCGCTAACGAAAGCCCGCTGATTTTTCACAGAGAGATTTATGCAACCGCGGCCTTTTGCGGCGCGGTCGCATTTGTTGTTTTGAACCAATTGAACATACCCGGCGCGGAATGGATCGGCATCTCAATCGCGCTGTGCGCTCGCGGTGCCGGCATTATAAAAGGCTGGGAGCTGCCCAGAGCAAA
>JBBKXJ010000057.1:0-3483 GCA_037969395.1 Pseudomonadales bacterium | reverse complement strand
CCATAGATGCTGTTATTTGCTTCTTTAAGCATTGCATCTTCATCTTTAAAAGGGTTGGCGACAAGCACGGGGCCAAATATCTCTTCGCACACCACCTTCATTGATGGATTGGTTTCGACAAGTACGGTCGGCTTAACGAAATAGCCACGATCACCATGAGCTGATCCGCCGGTTATAGCACGCGCTCCTTCCTCAGCTCCGGATTTAAGATACCCTGTCACCCGCTCGTGTTGCACGGCCGAAACCAGGGGCCCCATATCGGTATCCTGGTCAAGTCCTACACCGAGACGGACTTTGCCCGCATTGGCCGATACTCCTTCTACCACTTGATCGAATATACTTTCGTGTACAAACAGCCGTGAGCCGGCATTGCAGCATTGCCCCTGATTGAAGAATATACTGTCAGTAGCGCCCTGAATTGCGGACTCAATATCCGCATCGCCCAAAATGATATTCGGCGATTTACCTCCCAGTTCGAGACTGACTTTTTTCAAATCCCGCGCTGCGGCTTGAACGATCATTCGACCGACCTCGGTGGAACCGGTGAATGCAATCTTGTTGACATCGGGGTGTGCTGCAAGCGCCGCACCGGCGGTCTCGCCAAAACCGGTGATGATATTGACAACGCCTGGTGGTACACCTGCCTCCAATAACAATTCACCCAGGCGCAGCGCGGAAAGCGGCGTTTCTTCGGCCACTTTGAGCACAACAGTGCAACCGGTTGCTAAAGCGGGGCCAAGCTTCCAGGCGGCCATCAATAGCGGGAAGTTCCACGGAATAATCTGTCCGACAACACCGATCGGCTCGGACCGCGTGAACGTATGGTATTGCCCCGGCGCGGCAAGGCTAGATATCGGAATCGTTTTGCCTTCAATTTTTGTTGCCCAGCCGGACATATAGTGAAATAGGTCGGCTGCCAAAGGCACATCTGCGGCGCGCGCCACAGTGAAGGGTTTGCCGTTGTCCAGGCTCTCAAGCTGTGCCAGTTCTTCCAGATTTTCAAGAATGAGGTCGCCGATGCGGTGGATGATGCGACCCCGTTCAGACGGTGAGATGCGTCCCCATGGTCCTTGTTCCAGCGCTTGCCGCGCGGCGCGCACCGCGATATCAATATCGGCACTATCGCCTTCCGCCACAGACGCGATTGGCATTTCCGTTGCAGGGTCGTAAACAGTGAAATTCTTACCAGACTGGGCCTTAACCCAATCACCATTGATGAGCATCGAACGTGGCGTTGCCAGCCACTCCTGAAGTGCCTTCGGTACGCGATCAATTGTTGAGCTGATATCAGTAGCTATGTTCATAGTATCCTCCTGGGGATCTGCTTGCGTAGTTTCAACGATGTGACATCGGTTGGCCATTCGTCCCGATATTCTGGCTACAAGATTCATCGGTAATGAAACTTGCAGCGTGCTGATGCAGTGCGGTCGCTGTCATTACTCCACTCACATTAATCTGACAACGTCGTGATGCTGTCACGATCAGCAGCCGTTGTGGTGAATCTGTCAAGATCATCGCGTGCAGCGAAGATCCGCAGGTCATCAACAACATTCTGGATCACCTGGATGCGAGATTCCGGATACGTACCTCAGCTAATCAGCTTCCAGTACCGCGAGCGCCACCGCACGTGAGACGCATCAGAGAAATGGGTGATTTATGCTAAAAATGTGAGCGATCAGCGTATTTATGGTCATTTGCAGTAACCTCTTGTACTTGTTTTACAAGAAGGATCTCCCGTGACCTCCTAACGCAACAGATATGAAGAGTCCCGCATTGCGCGGAATAGATCTTGGGAGAGAACGAAATATACCCATCCCCGTGACAGGATTGTTGATCGCACCACCCATTCTCTGGTAGCTTGAACTGCACCACTAATACACCGGTTTCCTTTCCGCGTCCAATAAGAAATATGAATTAAAAACAGCTGCCAAATAACGATACATTTTATCTGCCCTGTCTTCGCACCGGTGTGCTGGAGTCCATAGTGAAACAACTCTTTCGACAATAAAACCGCCCTCGTACACTACAACAGAATGTCGTTCGGATCTCGTATGTAGATATACTGCGAGCCCCACGGTCTTGGCTTTGGGCCTTCGTAGTGTAGAGCTTAAGGCAGTGCGGCCCGAATTTGTGCCATATCTGCAACTGCAGACTTAAACAAGAGAAGTCACGCAGTGAATCGTCATCGTAAACTTCGAGCAGTGCTTCAAGGCGCTCTTTTTCAAACGCCAGGATGACACCTTTGTCGTCCGGATCATCCCACTCCTCAACCCGCACCATGCCAAATATGCGCTCATAGAAATCAGAGGGCGTAACATTATTGTGCGGTAAGTTGCCCGGCTTCTGTCATACCCCTGTCCATCGACGTTTTTACTCCAGGTAGCGATCCCGGATTTTCTGAATCTTGACTGCATCTTTGCTGAAGATCCACTCTACACCCCGATTTAGTTCCCTGAATAGGCTGTTCCCAGAACCGACAAAGCCCGTACCAATGCGCTGGCCCGCCAATTCATGGCGCTTCTTCAGCTTATCTGTTAGCAGGAAGAAGTGGCCGTTAAGACCACCATATTGCCTCTCAAGCGCCAGCCTGCTCAGGCTTAAAACATTGAGATTCGCCACCGGAAAACAGAACTTTCTCGCCGCAAAATCCACTTTCTCGAACAACTCTGGAGCCAGCGCCAGAAAATGGTAGTCCAGTCCCGGTGATAATTTCGAGAGTTGCTCCTGCATGACTGCTTTTTGCCGCTGCGGCTGCGGGTAGCGATCAGCTTTAATCTCCAGCATCAGGTGAGTGTTACCACCAAATTCACCAACCAACTCTGCCAGAGAGGGTATCTGTGGTATTTGTACCCTGAGGTCGGCGAAGGAGAGCTCACTTATCCGGACCGGATTGCCAAACAATCGTTTGCCGCAGGGATCGTGACTGATGACGGGTATCAGGTCAGCTGTCCAGCGAATGTCGCACTCGATACCCCAAACACCATTGGTTCTTGCATTATCGAAGGCTGGCAGGGTATTTTCGATGATCGACGTGTTATCGTGCTCTCCTCGGTGGGAAATAATTTTGCAGTTGCGCAGGGCGACCTGTGTTGGCACAGGTTGTGACATACCTGCCACGACCCGGTCGGCGGCTTTCATCGCCGCGTTCTGCAGCCAATCGCGCATCTCGACGTTCCCCTGAGCCAATACCAAGGGTAAATAGTAACCCCTGAGGTGCGAAAAGGGATAGCCACACACGGAAGAAGCCCGCTCGCCGAGCTTTTAGGGTTAAATAGGAGGCTGGTAAAGGGGTGTTAATCCTTCCTATACTCTGCGAACGCCCGCTTTCCGTCAAAGTTACTGCCTAGTTTCGACTGGCGATAATTAGGCGTGTCAGGCCCGTCAGGTTTCGCGGTACATGCTCAACAAGCAAATTTCAGGAACGTCGCTTATGGGTCGCTATGTATAGCTATACATAGGGGTCGCGAAAAGCTTGTCGCTGCC
>JBBKXJ010000056.1:0-8865 GCA_037969395.1 Pseudomonadales bacterium | reverse complement strand
GCCCGACGCATTGCTTCCCGGCAGTGGTGAATAGCGTGTACGTCGACTGGCTGAATAGTCTCGCCGAGATATGCTTCGCCCGGCAATTCGAGCATCAGGGCGACCATGTTCTTATCGAGGGCGCTATCTTTTAGTAGTTCACGGAAGGCTTCAATTAAAGGGCTAGACAGCTGCAATTCCCGTGCTGCCTGAAAATCGCTGACCATATTCTGAATGTGACGTTGCGCGAGAGTTTGGCCCGCGTCCCAGCGTGAGAAACCATCGCTGTCGTTACGCAATAAGAATAACAGTTCGTCGTCAGGATAATCGCACTTTAGCTTTACCGGTGCGGAGAAACCGCGTAACAGTGAGGGAACTGGCCGTTCCGATATGTCGGTAAACGTAAAGCGTTGCTGTTGCTCGGTTACATCTAACACGCACACTGTGTTGTCGGCGGCTTCTGCGGGGGCGGCGTGATTTTGCTGCTGCAGGCGCAGGCTGCCAGCCTCGCCTAACAGGCTCACTGCCAGCGGGATATGGAACGGTTTCTTATTCGGCTGTCCCGGCGTGGCCGGGCAGGTTTGGCGTACATCCAGAGTGTAGGTTCGCGACATTGCGTCGTAACTACCGCTTACGCTTAGCTCGGGCGTGCCGGCCTGCGAGTACCAACGTCGAAACTGGGTCAGGTCAATGCCGCTGGCATCTTCCAGCGCTTGCACGAAATCGTCGGTAGTTACCGCTTCGCCGTCGTGACGCTCGAAATATAAATCGCTGCCGGCACGAAAAAGCTCTGCTCCTAACAGCGTGTGTAGCATGCGAATAACTTCTGCACCTTTTTCATACACTGTTACAGTGTAAAAATTGGAGATTTCCATGTAGTTGTCGGGTCGAATCGGGTGCGCCATAGGCCCGGCGTCTTCGGCAAACTGCGCAGTACGCAACAGCGCCACGTCTTCTACTCGCTTCACTGTACGCGAACCCATATCAGCCGAAAATTCGGCATCGCGGAACACCGTAAACCCCTCTTTCAAACTAAGCTGAAACCAGTCGCGACAGGTGACACGATTGCCGGACCAGTTGTGGAAATACTCGTGTGCAACAACGGCTTCGACGCGCTGAAAACCGAGGTCGGTTGTGGTGTCAGGGTGCGCCAGCACGCAGGAGGTATTGAATATATTCAGCCCCTTATTTTCCATCGCCCCCATATTGAAATCGTCTACGGCAACGATCATGAAAATATCCAGATCGTATTCGCGGCCGAAAACTTCTTCGTCCCAGCGCATCGCATTTTTAAGCGACAGCATCGCGTGCGCGCATTTGTCCAGATCTTTGGCTTCCACGTAAATGCGCAGGCTGATCTCACGACCTGAGCGGGTTGTAAATGAGTCTTGCAAAAACTCCAGCCGGCCCGCAACCAGCGCAAACAAATAAGCAGGCTTCTTGAAGGGATCGTGCCATACGGCAAGCTCGCGGCCATCGGCAAGCTGCTCGCGTTTGATTTCGTTGCCGTTCGACAGCAACACCGGGTATTTTTTTGCATCAGCGACAATGCTGGTGGTGAATACCGACATCACATCCGGCCGGTCAAGATAGTAGGTGATTTTTCGAAAGCCCTCCGCCTCGCATTGTGTGCAGAACATATTTTGCGATTTATACAGCCCCTCCAGCGAGGTATTTTCCTGCGGCTTGATACGCGTAGTGCAGCTGAACTCGAACGCATCCGGCACGCTGGTGATGGTCATCAGCTCGTCGGCGAGCAGGTATTGCTCTGGCAGCAAGGGTTTGTCATCAATTGCGGCAGCAAGCAACTCCAACTCTTGTCCGTCCAGCTTAAGGGCAGCCTCCGGGTCAGCTGTGGTGTTGCGGCGTAGCTTGAGTTTTGAATGGACTAATGCGTGATCCTCTTCCAACTCAAAGCGCAGCTCGGTTGTGTCAATGAAGAAATCAGGGGCACTATAGTCTTTTAGGTAAATCGTTCTTGGTTGAGCATCTTTCATAGTATTTGCAACAGTAAAAAAATGTTAGATAGTGACGGTAACGTCATACGCCGTAAATTTGCGGATGTTCAACACGCCAGTATCAAGCAACAGGTATTGGCCCTTTATGCCCAGTAGCGTGCCGCTTACGAGTGGCGTCTTGTCGAGATTGAGTGAAGTGATTTTTTCAGGATAGGTGACGACTGGATAGGCGATTTCCTGCACCGCTTGATCTTCCAGTACTTGAATGGCCTGCAGGCCAAACTCGTCCTGCAGCAGCTGAATCTCAGTTTCACTGGCCGCCAGCAATTCGTGCTTGCTCGCCACCAGGTCAATCGCCTCTGGCGAGCCCTTGAGCATGGCGCGCCAGTTAGTTTTGTCGGCGATGTGATTTTTCAAAGCAACTTCCACCAAACCTGATTGATAGCGTGTTTGCACGCCAATAATCGGCAGCGCTTGTACTGCACCCTGGTCTATCCAACGAGTGGGGATTTGGGTGCCGCGGGTGATACCGACTTTGCCGCCCGAAGAATTGGCGAGGTAAACAACATGTGGAATCATGCAGTTCTCCTCGCCCCACTGCGGCTCGCGACAGGTGCCGAGATGAAAATGGCATTTCTCAGGGCTGACGATGCAGGAGTCGCAGCGCGCCAGCTTTCTGACACAGGGGAAGCAATAACCCTGGTTAAAACTCTTTTTCGTTTTGCGCCCGCAGTTAATGCAAAATATATTGCCGCTGAATTCTATTTGCATCGGTTGCTCAAGCAAGGGGTTGAGGGCAATCTCTGCGTCGCCCACCGGCAAAAAATAATCGACGGGATCGGTTAGCGTCGATCTCATTTTTTTCAGGCCGCCACTGCTTACTGTGCTCAAAATATTATTCCACTATTCTAATTTTTTCAGGTGTGTCGCTGGGGCAAGTTGCAGAGGCAATGTAACCACTGCGCTCCTCTTCAGGAAGGTGCTCCCGCTCGTAGGCTATTAATGCCTGCATACACAATTCACGCTGGGAGGCGTCCAGCTTTGTACCGTCAAGCCATTTGCCAATTTCTACAGCGCGCCTGATGTTGATGTACACCTCGGGCGTTATCATTTGCAGCATGTCTTGCAAATTATTCATGTCAGCGCCCATTTCTCACAACTGAGCATATTAATCCCCTTCTGCTTTATTCGCCGTTCGGCAAGGTATGGCTACGATAAAACCATCCGAATATTGCACCCAATAAAACGCCGTTGATCAAGCCGCTGACGTGAGCTGCATTAGCAATGTCGCCCAAACCGAATGCACTAATAATGCCTGACAAACATAGCAGTAGCCAGCCGATCATAAATCCCACAATGCCTGGCGGCAGGTTAAAGTGTGCTTTCGGGTTCACCTTGTCCCACAGCCAGCAAAACCCCAGCAAGCCGTAGATCACGCCTGACATGCCGCCAAATGGAACGCCGTTGCTAAACAACGACTGTATCGTGTTGGAAGCGATGCCGAGCACGCAGACCAGAATAAGCAAAAACACGCTACCCAATCGGCCCTCTATACGCCGGCCGAACTCCCAGAACCAAAGCATATTGAAAACCAGATGCAATATACTGAAGTGTAGAAAAATTGGCGTCAGCATACGCCAAAACTGACCCGCGCCGACGCTTTGCGGCGGCGGCAGGTTCGTAAAGCCGACGAGTTGCCGCGCAGAGTCAAAAAAAGTGAAATAGTGTACCAACCCGATATAGGCATTCAGCTCTACCAACAAAAAGCCTAACAGGCTGAGCAGCATGCCGCAGGTGACCACCTTGTATTGCATCAGGGGGCGCGTAACAGTCTGCCAATTCCATGTATGGTTTCGTCTGGCCTCAATATCGTGTACCACCTGCCGGGGTAACTCAACGCTGCCATCGCGCAACCCGTCATATAGCTCACGCACTCTCTGCGCATGCGCCGGCGTGCCCACCAACACTAGCTGGCGGCCCGCACTTTCGGTAATACGATGCGCAATGCCCTGCTGGCTCAGGTAGCGTGCAAAATGGCTGAGGTCTATGCCAGCATTAACGGCCAGTGCTTCAATTTCAGCCATCGGTGGTATCGTCCTCGTTGCTGCGTAAGCGACTGCCCCAACCCAGCTTGTCGCGGCACGCAGCATAGTAACTGTGTTCGACGGGGTGAATCAGTTTAAGATCGTGACGGCGCTTGCGGATGACCACGCTGTCGCCGGGTGCAGCGCTAAAATTCACCTGGCCGTCACAATTGAGCTGCGGGTTAGTTGGATTGTTAGCACCGATCACAATCTTTATTTCACTGTTAGCATCGACCACAATCGGCCGGCTGCTGAGGGTATGTGGGAACATGGGCACCAGCACGATGGCGTCTACCTTTGGGTGCATGATGGGCCCTCCACCCGACAGCGCATAGGCCGTCGAGCCGGTGGGGGTTGACACAATGACCCCGTCAGAACTTTGGCTGTAAACAAACTGTCCTTCAATGAACAGCTCATACTCTATCATGCGCGCCGACGTACCTGAGCCCAGCACCACATCGTTAACCGCTTCCGAGTTGCCGATAGTCTTACCGTCGCGGCAGAGCGATGCTTCCAACAGGAAGCGCTGTTCCAGCACATATTTACCATCAAGAATTGCGCCGATTTTTTCCTCAATCTCGCGTGGTTTGATATCGGTGAGAAAACCGAGACGACCACGGTTCACACCCAGCAAAGGCACGTCGTACTGTGCTAATACGCGCGCGACGCCGAGCAAACTGCCATCGCCGCCAACGACGATAGCCAAATCGCAGTCTTCACCAATCGTTTCGATAGAGGCGACGCGTGCGTGCTGCGCGTTTAGCGCTGCCGCAACATCTTCTTCCAGCAGCACTCGCACGTTGCGGCTGTTGAGGAAGTCGAGCAGTTGTTGCAGCGAATCGAGCACCTTGCGGTCGCTGGTACGCCCTAACAAGCCAATTTTTCTGAAACTATTCATACTGCGTCTTTTTCAGGGGGGCAAGTCGATTATTATAAACGCAAGCCGGCTTGAAAGAATATGGCAGTAAGGCCGCGAAACGGACCGTTACACGGAAGACGAAGTTAGAGATAAGTACCGATTGGTAGCATCACTCAGCCTGCAGGCAGCGTAAAGTACCTATTTTTGGCCAGCCATTTTGGTGGGTATAAAGCCTGGGTGAAAGCACAGGCAGCACGACTAAAAGCAGCCTGCAGGTGACTAAACAGCTGCAGCCGCCAGGCTAGAAACACAGCCGTAGATAGTTGCTGCGCTGCTCGGGTGGGTAGCGCTTGAAACCACCGGCCAGCGCATGCACTTGATAGCCCTGACCATGCAGAAAGTACGCCGCGGCGTGGCTACGCTGACCGCTGTTGCAATAGGCAATGTAATTGACGGTTTTATCCAATAGCCTGGATTTCAGTTGCAGTATATCCAACGGCATATGTACGGCTTCGCTACAGTGCCCCGCGTCATACTCTTCCTGAGTACGCACGTCTATCCACACGTTGTTTTGGTCGGCTTGCTGTGCAGCCTCATTCAAGCTGATGGTCGCAACGTCGGGCTCTTTCAACAGCAGAAAAAAATCCTGTTTATCAAGCCGCATTAACACGCCATTCGACTGCATTCGCACGCTGGCGTTGCGCGGCGCGTCGTTTACCAGCGCATCTTCACCAAAACACTGCCCGGCGCTGAGGGTTGCCACCAGCTGCTGCGGCTCACCCGAGTCAAGCGCTTGCCAGACTTCGGCCTCGCCTTCCTTGATCACATAGCAACAATCACCTATTTGTCCCTGTCGCACAACGTATTCGCCAGCCGCTATGCTGAGTGGATTAAAGCGATGCAAAATTTGCTCAATATTAATAGGCGGTACTTTGTAGAACAGGTTGGAACGCAGCAGCGTCGCCATCCATTCCGCGTCTTCATCCAGGTCACGCTGGGCAGCTATGGCCAGCATGATGTAGTTAGCGGTTTGATCCCAGGCGATCATGCCGTCGATTTTCGCCGAGTCGAAGCGTATGACACTGCAGTCGGTAACCGCGCGCGCATTGTGTTGACGCGGCTGCACATGGGCAATGGGGAAGGTACAAAGGGGGCTATCTGCCGATAGACTATCAATGCTGCCATCGGCATGCTGCAGCTCAACATCGCCGTGCAGTAAGTAAATGTGCTGATCGTCGTACTGGCCGGCGTCGAACAATGGTTGGCCGGCGCATAACACTTCGATTTGGCGGTTGCGCAACAAACTGTCGAGATGATCGGAACTCAGCGTATTAATTGGCACAAATGACTGCAGCAAGCGCTTGTCTCGTGTCGTGATGGTGTCGATCATAGGCCGCACTCCACCTTGATGATTTCTGTTTAAATTTTAAGCGTAGTGTGGGCGCGAGCGCTTTGCAGCCTAACGGCTAAGATTCCGCCCGGAATTGTGAGGCGGTATGCATTACCGCGCCGCTATGCGCAATTTCTGCAGCCGCGTGTGCATGCCGCGTAAGCCTTGCAGCCCACCCGTGTGCAGCGCCAATATGCGCGTGCCGGTGGAAAATTCGCCGGTTTCGATCAAGGCAAATAAGCCCATAAATAGCTTGGCAGTGTATACGGGCTCCAGCGGAATACCGGTTGCAGCGGTGAAGTCATCCATAAATTTGACCAGCTCCGAGCTTACTTGCGCGAAGCCGCCAGCGGCGAAGTTGCTTTCGATACGCCAGCCAGCCTGCGCCTCAGGTGCCATGGCGGCAATGGCCCGTTGCAAACTGCCATCATCTTTTAACGCGGAAAAACCGAGCAGCCGTGCGCTGCCGGGTAACACGCTAAGCAAGCCTGCCGCGCTGGTGCCGCTGCCGCAGGCGAGTGCAAATACGTCGTAGCCATTGTGCAGCGCCTTGGGCAACATGTTAGACGCGCCCCGCACTCCCAGAGGTCCGGCGCCGCCTTCCGGAATAATGTAGCAGGGAGTAAACTGGCTGCGCAGCTGGTCGAGATACAGCGCTTCATAACGCCGCCGATAGTCGCTGCGACTCACAAAACGCAGCTGCATACCCATCGCCTGTAGATCGGTTAACATCAGGTTGAGCTGTTTCGGTCGCTCGCCACGCACCACACCAAGCGTGCTAAAACCGAAGCGTTGTCCCGCCGCCGCCAGCGCATAAAGATGATTGGACCAGGCGCCACCAAAACTCAGCAGTCGTTTGCAGCCCTGCTGCTGCGCGTCACGCAGATAAGCCTGTAGCTTAAACCACTTGTTGCCGCCCAGGTAAGGGTCGAGCGCATCAAGCCGCAGCACGGAGAGCTGTATCTCATGCCGCTGCAGCAGGCTGTGCTCAACACGCTGCAGCTGGGGAGATTGGTGAAACTGGAAGTCAGACAGACTTTCTGAGAGCCGGCGGTTCGACATGCTCACGATGATTCAGACAACGGTCTGAGTAAGCTGCCACAAACTGGTTGGGAATATCAACCCGTGCCAGCGTCGCCTCACAGCAATTGCCGTCGTCCAGATTGACCCGGCAGGTCGGTTGTTTGTAGTGCTGCAGCCATTGCTGATAGTGGTCTTGCTCGACAAAGCACTTCTCGGCAGCGTAGGCCAACGGGGCGTCGACATAGCCTCCGATATCTTCCATTGGAATATTAATATGACCAGCACCGGGATGATGCGCAACGAAAGTGATGCCAGCCTCTTTTAGTCTGGCGAGATGATTGCTTGAGTCCTGATTTAGCAGGCGTAAACGTTCCTTACGCAGGTTGCCGATTTCATCGCGCAGGCTACCCATTTGCTCCTCACGGTAATACAGCTCGACCTCGCGCATTTCCAGCATTTCTTTTAACTCGGCGGTCTGCGTTTCCAGCCGTAGCGTGTGTTCGCGCTCGAAGTTTTCCTGCATAGCGCTGAGTTGATCGGTTTCCCCTTGTGCAACTTGCTGTAACTCCAAAGCAAACTGCTCACGATCGCTTGAGGCTTGTTTGGCTTGCTCTGCCAGCGCTTGCTGCAATTGGCCCATCCGTTCGGCCTCTTGCTGCGCCGCTTCTTGTTTTTCTGCAAGTTGAGCATCAAACGCGGCCGATTTTTTGTGTAATGCCGACTGCAGACGCTGCACCTCCTCCCTGCGCTGGTTGTTAAGCGTTGCAATATGCAGGCGTTGCTGTTTTAACAACAGCGCAATGCGATCGCGCTGCGCTTGATCAACGCGGCGCTGCCGCTTGTTTGGCAACGGTTGCGGCTGCTGTGGCGCAGGCGTCAGCTGTGGCGCAGGCGTCGCCGGCTTAACCCGAAAAGGCAGACCAAGGCTATTTTGCTTGATAGCACGCCGAATGGTTGCGAAGCTATTATTGTCGGAGCGCATGACCGGATCCCACAACTGTTTTTTGTGCCATGGCACACAGCATTGGCTCATACAGCCCAGCCTGATCTTACCTGCGCCCATATCCGGGCCGGGCGCGGACCGTGCTGCCAGATGGTCCAGCGGCAAGTTCCAGTTTGCGTCGGCCACGCCTCTGGCATTGAATTTCAGTCGAAAGAACACGGCGGCAGTCACATCCAGATGCGGATTAACGCGCACCAGCACAGCTCTTGCGTCCTGCTCAGCGTATTCAGGCACTGCTACTACATGATCCAGTAACGCCTCGAATTCGGCCAACAGCATCGCCTTGCCTATGGCATCGCCTTCAAAAAATAAAACGGCATCGGTTGCCTGATCGCTCATCGCTGGGCCCAAATAATACGCTTCACCTATGGTCTAGGAGGCTGTCCGAGAATAGACTGATCTACTGCGGCCGCGATATTTTAGCCATCTTTCCGCGTCGATTTCGGCAAATAGAACCACTATTCAACTCAATCGACGCAAAAAGCTGACTCAAAATCTCACGCCCTCGCTACGATCGCCATTCTCGGACAGCCTCCTAGGTTGATTCAGTATTGAGTATAAGCCAGTGC
>JBBKXJ010000055.1:0-12583 GCA_037969395.1 Pseudomonadales bacterium | reverse complement strand
AGCTAACTGTAATGGCACTTGCTTAAGCTGTAATGGGATGAGCTGAACATCGTTTCGGTGCTGAAAATATATGAGTACGCTCGCCCCAGGTGGTACGATGATGTCCCTCCTGAATATTCAATCGTGCTAAAAATTTGACTATTTTCTATACGGGATAGAGGATGGCAGGCATGCTATTTTTACTCCACAAACCCGCATTTGTTCATTCTTTATTCAATTGACGCTGGAGAATCTAGCGCTCCGACAGCAACTCGCAATGCTAAAACCATCGGTGATTCCTTATTCCTAAGTTGGGTCGAACATGCTTGTCCATGACCACTCTATGTTGAACTTGAATGGTCACAGAATTGGAATGCTCTTCTGCCTGCCGCTATAGATCAGTCTTACTTTTGCATGCGTGTCGGTGCGCCGGTAGCCATATCGGTGCCGATGTAGGGGAGCTTTGCCTCCTTCCAGGCACCAAAGCCGCCTTCCATGTGCGCCAATGGAGATATGCCGGCTGCTTTCATTTTCTCAGCCATCTTTCCTGAGCGAATCCCGGAGCCACAGTGCAACACGATGCGTTTGCCATCCTGTGTGGGCAGTGCTTTCACGTTGAAGAATGCCATCGGCATCAGCAGAGCGCCTTCTACATGCTCAATCATGTACTCCTGCGGTGTGCGCACATCAATCAGTACGATTTCACCATCTTCCAGTGCCGTCTTGACGCGCATGGGCGACCAGTTCTCTAGTTCTGACATCATAATTCCTTAAAATCGGTTAGCCGGTATCTTGAAATAGCTGTGACCATCAGCCTCCGGTTCTGGCAGACGGCTACCGCGCAGTTTCACCTGCAACGCGTGCCACATTATATTAGGAAGGTCTGGTGTGCTGTCACGCTCTTCACGTACTTTTATCAAGTTTTTTGACAATGACACGGTACTTCCGGGTAAACCCGAAGCACCAGCTACACATGGGATCACGTACGTAAACCAGCGCTAGCTTTTCCATGAACTCTCTATCAGATTTCGGATTATCGTAATCGGGGGGGGATTGTACGCTATTGATAGAGGGTTATTGAGGAGTTTTGAGTTGGATCTGACGACACAGGTCAAGCCGATGATATTCGAGCTTCTAATGGAATAAGTAAATAAATTTCAATACATTACATTCGGTGTGGCTAAATTCAACGCTTTTACCGGCCGGACCTCTACATCGCCCTGGTCGTGTCGATGAAGGCGTCATAACGAAACGACCCAGTCTCGTCAATTCTTACTAAGGATCGTCGTTCGGTCAGCGATTGACACTCGCCAATATTTGATTAACAAACGCCACGAGCTCTGACAGTGATTGGAACTGTGTCGCCTGTCCAGAATGGAGATGTTTAACGCGACCCGCAAATGGGTTCTGCGACGGCGACGCCTCGCTGCCGAACCGAATGACAAAGGACTTATCCTGGAGCAAGCCGTCAGGTAAGTGGTTGTGCGGTATATCGTCTTTACTCACTAGTGCTCTCAACACAAACGCAAACTATAGCGGCTTCACCGCAACCGATAAAATCCCTTCAACCACTACGTTACGGGTCATTGGGTTTTGACCCTGTTGGGTGTGTACAGCTGCATCGATCAGATTCACCAGTGACGATTTTACCGACCTGCCAAAGCAGAATAATACCCGTATCAGCATGGACTGCAAGCGCCGTTGGATAGATTACGTATTTGTTGAACGGCTGTGGCGAAGTGTTGCATATGAAAAAGTTTATTTGAGAGTCTACGATGACATACGAGACGCCAAAACATCACCGGGCCGGTATCTAGAGTTCTACAATTTAGAAAGACGACATCAATCACTTGACCGGCGGACACCGGATCAAGTTTACTATGACCACGCCATCAGGATGGCTGCGTGACAAAACGGGAAGCACTTATAATGCTGTCTAATATCTCGGGGCCATTTCTCAGTTTAATCAAAAGAAATAGTTTAGTGGGAAAATTCTATGTCAAAGAAAGTAGTAAAGTTTGAATACGAGAAAGAAACAAAAAACAGTATTCGCTATAAGGAAGTCCCCGAGGAAGGAACCGCTCCCATCGTGGGTTCTTTGTATATTCAGAAGTGGTTTGCTGGTAATAGTAAATCTATTGAGATCTCGATTGACAAAAAAGACTAGCAGTAGCTAAGAACATGCCCTGAGGTGGACCGCAACAAAAATCATTAGCTACACGCGGCGTATTGTAAGAGGGGCGAATAGCGTAAGCGCGACGTTACAGGCGCCTGTGACGTTGCGCTTACGAAAAGGCAGCTTGGACCGCTGCACCAAAACGTCGCGAGATTTGGACATTCCCTGGCGTACGTTTCCTTACCACTGCACTTCAAACCTCGGCGCCGACATGGTTAATACCCGGCTTGAACAGGTTTGTCCTGCTGCGTGAGCCCGGTTTTAAAACGTGTGGCTAAGTCGGCGGCTCCTGCCGACAGAATGAGCGTATCAACCCCAACGCCGACAAAAGTCGCGCCGGCGGCGATATAAGTATCCGCCAATGCGGGATCAAGGCACAGCACGCCGGCGTGTTTTCCAGCGCTGCGAATTGTCTTTAGGCCCTTGCTTACCGCGTCGATTACCTCGGGGTGGCCGGCGTCACCAACATGGCCCATTGACGCCGACAGGTCGGAAGGGCCTATAAATACACCGTCGACCCCATCGACGTTAAGGATATCTTCCAGGTTGGCCATGGCGCTAACAGTTTCGACTTGCACGACCAGGATAATTTCGTCATTCGCCTGCTTTAAATAGCCCGGCACCTGGTTCCAGTGGGCCGCCCGCGCCATCGAGGTGCCCAGACCGCGCTTGCCGGCTGGAGGATAGCGCAACGCCTGTACAATAGCGGCGGCTTGACTGGCATCGTCAACCATCGGAATAAGAAAGCTCTGCACGCCGATATCCAGCAGTTTCTTCAGTAGGGCAGGGTCGTCGTTGACTGGTCGAACAATCGGTGCGGGGGCGTACGCTGCAATTGCCTGCAAATGGCTGACTATGCTGCGCAGATCGAAAACGCCGTGTTCATGATCAATCAGCAGCCAGTCGAAACCGGATCCGGCGACTATCTCCGCGACACTGGTATCGGCGATACCCAGCCACAGGCCGTATTGAGTCGTGCCGGATGACAAAGCACGCTTAAATTTATTAACAGGCAGTTCCATCAACCTTCTCCGAACTCGTGGTGCAATCGTGTAGCGGGGTCACAGGTGTTTCGCCCTTCGTTAAATGAAGTCAACACTGATGTCACCATGACCCGCATAGTCGGCGCGAATTTTATCGCCGGCGCTAACCACCACAGGGCGGGTGAAGGAGCCTGATAAAATAATCTGGCCTGGCTGCAGCGCAATACCCCATTGGCTAAAACGCTTACACACCCAACGAATACCGTGCCCGGGATGATCCATCACACCGGCACCGAGGCCGGTCTCTTCAATGGTGTCATTAAGATAGAGGAGCGCGCCGGCCCAGCGCAAATCAACCACTCCAGGGTCAATTCTATGCTCGCCCAGAATAATGCCGGCATTAGCGGCGTTGTCGGCAATGGTATCGAACACTTTACGCGTATAGCCGGAAGCAGGGTCGGTGCGGTAACTGCGCGCGGCGATCAATTCGAGCGCGGGCACAACGTAATCAGTCGCATCCAGCACTTGCTCCAGCGTTACATTTTCGCCTGCGAGGCTGTTGCGTAACACGAACGCAAACTCCACCTCGATACGTGGATCGGTAAATGCACTGGCTTCAATAGAACCACCGTTTTTAAAAAGCATGCTGTCAAGCAACACACCATAGTCCGGTGTGTCGATGTTGACCGCCATCTGCATGGCACGCGATGTCAGGCCGATTTTGTAGCCGATGACGCGTTCTCCGTCGGCGAGCTTGCGAGCTACCCATTGCTCTTGTACGCGGTAAGCGTCGTCCATATCCATTGCAGGATGGCTCAGTGTCAGTGCGGGAATTTGCCGCCGCGTCTTTTCTGCTTTATAGAGCTGCCGGGCAGCCGCGTCGATCTCTTCTTTGCTAAGCATGGTCAGATATTCTTCTGGTTAAATTTTACGTGTTCATCGAGTTCCCGCATTTCGAAAGATACCGCGAGGCCTTGCCGGTCGAACAGGGGTTGCAAGTGGGCGATGAGAATGTCGAATAGGGTACGGCCAATATCCATTCGTGTGGAGAGATCACGACCGCGGCCGGCCTTAACGCTGAGGTTCACAAAGCCGTTGTCAGGATTACCGTCACCGACGCGAAAATCCTCGCAACGGATCGCCCGGCTGCGCAGGCCAGCCAATGGGAAAACACCGGAATCGGCTGCAGCAACGTGCATTTTCTCCATCAAGCCCGCCAAATCCAGCAACTCTTTCGGCAGATTCGCGGAATATTCGTAAATAAAATGTGCCATTATCTTTCCTCTGCAGAATTCCCTGCAATTTGAATAGCCATCAGCTCTCGAGATTCATCGTGCCTACCGTACAGCCGACGGCAAATATAGGAATGGGTCGGTAGTAGTGAATTGTGCCCTTGCACTCTTGCGCTGCGGCAGCGACCGTCAGAAAGGTGCGAATTTCAAAGCCACCCTGACCGGCGTCGAGATAAGTTTCCTCATCGGTATAATCCTGCATACCTGCCCGGTCATTGCTACACCAGCGATCAAGGAAATCACGATCCCATGGCTCATTGATCTTGCCGGAGTCCGGTGTTGCCGGCCAATGCGAAATACCTCCGGTACCGACAATGGCAATACGCTCGGGTACGGCGTCGCATGCTTTGCGTAATGCTTCACCGAACGCATAGGCGCGACTTAATGGCGTCAGCGGCGGCCCCTGGCAGTTAATATTGACAGGAATCACCGGCAGATCGTAACGAGGAGTCAGAAAGTTGAGCGGCACCATAATACCGTGATCAAATTTCCATTCCTCGGCATAGGCGAGATCAATATCCTGCAAGGTTGTCTCGATAATACGCCGCGACAGATCAGCGTTGCCGGGCACGGCAGTGCGCGCGATGCCTAACCACTTCGGGTCTTCGATCGGACCTTCGTACTCGTCCGCCATGCCCATGCAATAGGCCGGCATATTGTTCATAAAGAAATTGGCAAAATGCTCGGCGGCAATGATGATCAGCGCGTCTGGCTTTGATGCCTCAAGCCGTTGCCGCATGTCGTCGAAGGCGGCGTAGAGGCTGTTGGCATCGTCCTCGTCGGCCATATGTTTACGCCCGGTAATGCCCGGCGCATGGGAACAAATTCCTGCAAATACCAGACTCATACTGCCCCCTTGCCGTCAGTGGTAGCGTATAAACCCGCTTTAACGTTACCGTGCTTATCAAGTGCGTCGCGCATTGCCTGTATATACTCCGGCCACTCCAGGCCGCACATGGCGGCGTAGTGCATCAGTATTTGCCCGTTAACACCGAGGATATAAAGGTAGCCGATATCCGGCTTGCTCAATGCCTCGCGCTCGTCTGCTTCCAGCTTGTACTCGTCGAGTACCGAGTTTTTATCCTCGGTAAACTGCTGTTGCAGCTTAGAATCGCGATTTAGCTGGTAGAGAATTTTTTGCACATTATAAAGACTCATAAAGTCACTCGCTTGCTGCGGTTATCTACCCAGTACTGGCACACTGTGCGTGCCATGCGCGACGCACACATTTTTCGTTTCCATATAGAATTCAAAACTGTAGTCACCGCCGTCGCGGCCAATGCCGCTCATTTTGGTGCCACCGAAGGGTGAGGGCAGGTTACGGTTGTTTTCCGAATTGACCCATAGCATACCCGCGTCCACCTTGTTGGCCATGCGCATGGCGCGGCCGCTGTCTGCGGTCCATATATAACCGGCCAGGCCGTACTCAGTGTCATTGGCGATGGCTATTGCTTCGTCTTCCGTTTTGAAGTTGATTGCCGTCAGTACCGGCCCGAAAATCTCTTCCTGGGCAATACGCATCGTATTGCGCGCTTCGGTGAACAGGGTAGGACTGACATAATTACCGGGGCCGAGATCTTCGCGCCGCGTACCACCCACTTTGATCGTTGCTCCATCTTCGCGCGCGGCCTGCATATAGCTCATGACCTTTTCAAAATGCCCGCTGTGTACCAGTGGGCCGACCTCAGTGGTAGGATCGAGCGGGTGACCCACTTTGAGGTTTTTAACGCGCTGCTCCAGCGCCGCGATGAATTTAGCAGCGATACCCTCTTGAATGAGCAAGCGCGAACTGGACGTGCAGCGTTGGCCGTTGAGGCTGTAGATCATAAACACCACAGCATCGAGAGCGCGCTCGAAGTCGGCATCGTCAAACACGATGACGGGATTTTTGCCGCCAAGCTCAAGGTGCATACGCTTTAGCGTATCAGCCCCCTGGCGCATGATATGGGAGCCGGTCGCTGTTTCCCCAACCAGTGCGACTGCTTTGATAGCCGGGTGCTCGGTAATGGCTTTACCCACCACTTCACCAAAACCGTTGATAGTATTCCACACGCCTGCCGGTATACCGGCATCTCTGCTGATTTCAGCCAGCAGCATCGCGCTTAACGGGCTTAACTCGGCCGGCTTATGCACCACGGTGCAACCAGCGGCCAGCGCGGGTGCAATTTTCCAGGTGGAAAGCATAAAAGGTGTGTTCCACGGCGTAATGACCGCTACCGGGCCGATCGGCGTGCGCATGGTGTAGTTGGTGTGCTGTTCCTGATGCAGTGCCTGCCCATTGCGCGCCTCGGGCGCCTTGTCAGCAAAGAAACGGAAGTTGGCAGCGCCACGGATGGCGGCCTGCTGCATAAAACGAATCGGCTGGCCGCAGTCCATGCTTTCGACCAGTGCGATCTCCTCCGCTCTCTCAACGATTTTATCGGCGAAGTGGTTAAGCAGTTTTTTGCGTTCGGCGCCGGCCATATCGCGCCATTCGGGGAAGGCGTTTTGCGCGGCGAGGCAGGCTGCTTCCGCGTCTTCGGTTGTGCCTTGCACGATCTCTCCGATTGAGCTGTTATCCACCGGCGTGATATTGGAGAACGATTTGGCGCCCGCTGGCAGCAGCATCTCGCCATTAATGTAGTGGCCGGTAACATTCTTTTTGAACGGCTCGAGGAAAGTATTGGCGTTGCGTAGATTGGCTTCAAAATCAGACATACTTGCTCTCGGTTGGAGGTGATAAATATTTGACAAAATGTAACATGTTAACTAATATGCGTCAAGCAGCTGTGCTAAAATTTAAATAATATATTAGATCATTTACATAAAACATTGATAGATAACACTATATCTACTTACGAACTGCTAATTCGTCAATCAAAACTCGAATTAAAGGTTAACCTGTTAACAGTAGTTTCTAGAAGACAATGAGGGAATAGATGCGCTTTGTTACTTTTTTAAACGATGAAACGACGTCCTGGGGTGTAGCGACCGATGCCGGTATTATTGATTTGGGCGCTCGCCATGGCGGCGACTTGCATGCGATGTTGAAGAACAACGCGATGGCGGAAATGCAGGATAAAGCCAGCGGTCTGGCGACGGATCATGCGCTTGACGCCGTGACTTATCTGCCACCGATTAGCACACCGGAAAAAATCGCTTGCATAGGGGTGAATTACGCTAATCGCAATGCAGAATATAAAGACAACTCTGAAGATCCCGAATGGCCTAGCCTGTTTATGCGCACCATCGACTCCTTCACCGGTCACGAGCAGCCGCTATGGCGCCCGCCTGAATCACAGCAGCTCGATTACGAAGGCGAAATTGTCATCATCATCGGCAAAACCGGTCACCGTATTGCCGAAGAGGACGCACTGGACTACATCGCCGGGCTGACCATTATGAACGAGGGTACGCTACGCGACTGGGTGCGGCACGCCAAGTTCAACGTTACTCAGGGCAAGAACTTTGTTCACTCAGGCAGCCTGGGCCCCTGGATGGTCAGCGCCGATGAGTTCAAAGCATACGACAACCTTACCGTAACCACCCGCGTCAATGGCGAACAAAGGCAACATGACACAACCGCCAATTTAATGTTTCCTTTCAAGTTTCTGCTCAGCTATCTGTCAAAGTTCTATATCCTCAAACCGGGAGATATCATTTCAACCGGCACCCCGCTAGGTGCCGGCGCACGCTGTGAGCCGCCCAAATACCTTGCACCGGGGGCTGATGTGCAGGTCGACGTGCCGGGTATCGGCATTTTATCTAACGGCGTGATTGATGACCCGACAGTGACGTAATAACTGTGACCATGAGCAATGTGAAACAAATTATGACCGACGCCCACGATGGCTCGGGGAGTACGGCGTAATGTCTCTGCCTGCCGCTTCTGTCGACGGCAATGGTAACCGCATGCGCCGTTTCGAACGTTCGCTGCCTATGCTGTTGCTTAAAGCCAGGGAAGCGGTGATGCAAAAATTCACACCGAGTCTGCGCGCCCATGACTTATCGCCGCAACAATGGCGCGTAATCCGCGTTTTGGTCGAAGTAGATGGGCTGAGCTCAACAGAGATCGCCGAACGGTGTGCACTGCTGTCGCCCAGCCTGACCAGAATTCTACAGAACCTCGAGCGCCGTAAGGTAGTGCGCAGAGTGCCTTGCGCGCGAGACCAGCGGCGCAGCCTGGTTTCCCTCACGGCGAAGGGCAAGCAACTGTTTGACAAAATTGCTCCCGTATCCGAACAGCGCTACGCCTATATCGCAGCCACGTTCGGGCCTGGCAAGCTGGAACTGCTGTACGAATTATTAGACGAATTGATCGAAAAGATCGAAGCTGACAAGCCTGCGGGCTAACCTTTTGCGACGATAACCTGGAGGATTTGCAATGCGTGACGAACAAGATATGTTTTTGTGGAATTGCTGGTATGCGGCGGCCTGGGACTACGAAGTAGCGGATGCCGGCAAGCTTGGCCGCACCTTTCTCGGCAAGCCGGTAGTGATTTTCCGCGGCGAGTCCGGGCGTTACATTGCGCTGGATAATCGCTGTTGCCACCGCGCCGCGCCGTTAACCCAGGGCCGTGTGGAAGGTGACTGTTTACGCTGCATGTATCACGGCTTAAAATTCGACGCGGACGGCATTTGCGTTGAAATTCCGGGCCAGGAAAAAATCCCCGCTTCGCACCGGGTACACAGCTACCCAATCGAAGAGCGGGGACAGTTGTTGTGGATCTGGATGGGAGAACCTGAGCTGGCCAACCCGGACGATATTATCGACTACGCGCCCTTGAGCGACCCGGAATGGACTGGCCTGCCGCAACAGGCTTATTTACACTACGACGCGAATTGGCTGTTGATTGTCGACAATCTGGCGGACTTTTCGCATTTGGCCTTTGTGCACACCAACACATTGGGCGGCTCTGAAGCGTATGCGGTTGAAACAAAGCAGGAAATAGAGCGGCTGGAGAATGGCTTTCAGTTCGAGCGCTGGCACCGTGACAGCGCGCCTGCACCGTATCATGCGAAAGTCAGTCCGGAAGGGGATAGTCAGGTTGACCGGCGTAACTATGTGCAGATGTTTGTGCCCGGTGTATTCCTTATGGAAACGGCCTTTGGCCCCGTTGGTTGGGAGCAAAGCGACGATCGCTCGCAGGTACGGGAGTATCGCAACTGCCAGTATATGACGCCCGAGACACGCAGCAGTTCGCATTTCTTCTGGAATTACCTGCGCAATTATCGGCGCGACGAGGAGGATGTGTCGATTTCCCTGCAAACCAGCATGCTTGAAGGTTTTTGGGAAGATAAAGTCATTATTGAAGAGCAGCAAAAACTGCTGGAGTTGAGCGAGCCGTTCCAACCCAGGGGGCTGGCGGCAGACTCGGCGCTTGCCTATTTCCGTAAGACATGGGATGGCATGATCAGCGAGGAGAAAGAAAAACATCCACGTCAGACGGTTGCAGTGACGCGGCCGATTCTCTAGCAATTAGCGTAATGAAACAGGCGGCAGAGTGAGGTCTATGCTGGCAAATAAAGCAATCATGGGCTTGGCGACAAACGATAGCGGTTCGTATTTGTCAGCAAGACCCATATCTTTTGTTGCCGAAAATACAGCTTATCGCAGCCGTCTGTTACGCATGCTGTGTTTTGCTCTAACGCTTACTGCCGCGCCAATAATGTATGCAGGCGAAAAATCCCAGGCTGGCAATCAGCCCGCGGCTCGGCAGCCCAATATTTTACTTATTGTCGTGGACGATATGGGCTTCGCCGACCTCGGTAGTTTCGGCGGCGAAATCGACACGCCAAATCTCGATCAGCTGGCGATGGCCGGCATTCGGCTGACGAATTTTCAGGTAGCACCGACCTGTTCCACCACCCGCTCTATGTTGCTAACCGGGGTCGACAGTCATAAGGCCGGGCTTGGCAATATGCTGGAAGAGCTCGCAGACAATCAAAAGGGCAAGCCGGGTTACGAAGGCTATTTAAACAATCGCGTTGTCACCTTACAGACCTTGCTGCGTGACGCCGGCTATCGCACCTATATGACCGGCAAGTGGCATCTGGGCCTGAGCGAGGAGCACAGCCCGGCGGCTCGCGGGTTTGATCGATCTTTCGCGTTAGCGCCCGGTGGTGCCAGTCATTTCGCTGATATGCGGCCGGCGTATGCCGCAACACCTGATGTCAAAGCGAACTATCGACAGGACGGCAAGCAGCTGGAGAAATTGCCGGCTAACTTCGAATATTCCTCACAGTTTTATGTCGATCAGCTCATTGACTACATCGACCAGGATCTAGAGCGCGACAGTAACAACAACAAACCATTCTTTGCCTATCTCTCTTTCACTGCGCCCCATTGGCCCCTGCAAGCGCCGAATTCGGCAATAGAAAAATACGCGGGGCGTTACGCCAGCGGTTATGACGCGTTACTGCGGCAGCGTTTGCAAAAATTAAAGGCCCTGGGCCTGCTAGCCGCGACAGCGACCAGCAGTGAACGAGCACCAGGTGCCGTAGCGTGGAACACGCTCAGCGGCGAGCAACAGAAAGTCGCGGCGCGGGCAATGGCAGTGTATGCGGCAATGATCGATCAAATCGACGTGCATACCGGCAGACTGCTGGACTATCTGAAGAAAACAGGCCAATTCGACAATACGGCTATTGTTTTCATGTCGGACAACGGTCCGGAAGGGCATGATCTGGATCAGACCTGGCCGGCGGAACAGTTTCCGAAAATTCGGCAGGTTATCGATGAGACTCACGACTTTAGCTATGGAAACATGGGTAAACCTGGCTCATATGTATTGTACGGCCCCAACTGGGCGCGCGCAGGCTCGCCGGCCTTGCGCTGGTTTAAAGGATTTCCCACGGAAGGTGGCACACGGGTGGCCTCATTTGTGCATTTTCCGCAACGCTATGCGGGCCATGTTGTAAACAATCATCTGGCGTCGGTCAAAGACATCACGCCGACGGTGCTGCAATGGGCGGGTGTCGAGCATCCCGGCAGGCAGTACAAGCTACAATCCATCGAGCCAATGACGGGCATATCCCTGCACAGTACGCTGTTAAACTCTGGCAAAAAGTCGCTACCCAAGCAGCGGATAATGGCGCACGAGCTGATGGGCAAGCGCATGGTGCGGGCTGGTCCCTGGAAGATGGTGCATATGCCCAGGCCCTACGGAAATGGCGCCTGGCAGCTATATAACGTAGCGCAGGATCTGGCTGAAAATAAGGATTTGGCGCGGCAGTATCCTGCCAGAGTCGAGTCGTTGAAAAAACTGTGGCAGGAATATGCCAGCGAAAATCAGGTGATTTTACCCGACTGGGTAAGCGGCTATTAGGTGTATCGCTGGTCGCTTAGGCTGCGCTCACAGCCAAGTTATGCTTGCACTCTACGGCAAGTAGTGAAGGGGTGATTGTGGTTAAATAGTACACTAATATTATAGTCGGCTGACAGTTAAACGACCGGTATGTCGAATATCGCAAATGTAAAAACAAAAGGAATACATAATGTTAAGTCCTGAAAGTAAACAACCACACAAGAAGCACTCCGAGTGCAACAAAACGGCGCCACTAGCCAGACTGCCTCTCGCCGTTACCGTCGCGCTCACCTGTGGTGGGGCCGGGTTAGCCCACGCCAATGTGCTGGAGGAAGTTTTAGTTACAGCTCAAAAACGCGAACAGAATCTACAGGACGTAGGTGTGTCGGTGACGGCCTTCTCGGGCGATCAGATGAAAGCGCTGGGGGTGACCAGCACGGTGGACATCACCGAGCAAGTGCCGGGGCTGCAGGTGAATACCTTTTCGCCTACGCTGACTATCTTCAATGTGCGTGGCGTCTCGCAGAATAATTTTACTGACAATCTGGAAGCACCGGTCGCGGTTTATATTGACGATGCCTACGTCGCCAGTATGAATATGATCAGCGGTCAGTTATTTGATATTGACCGGGTCGAGGTGCTGCGTGGGCCGCAAGGCACATTGTTCGGTCGCAATGCAACGGGCGGCCTGATCCATTATGTGACCCGAGGCGCAGACGATGAAGAGCTCAACGGTTATGTGGAGGCATCGGTAGCTGACTACAGCAAGAACAGTCTGGAATTTGCGGTAGGTGGCGGGTTGTCTGACAAGATTCGTGGCCGCTTCGCCGCGCGTAGAGAAAAGTCAGACGGCTATATTGAAGCGAC
>JBBKXJ010000054.1:0-3065 GCA_037969395.1 Pseudomonadales bacterium | reverse complement strand
AGTAGGCCTTCCACAGAGGTTGCGCCTTGCTCAAGGGGTTGGCGTGCAGGTATCCCACCAGCTTGCACAGCCCTTGCCAGCCAGCCTGGTGTGGTAACGCCAGGTGCTGAATATGCGCTTCCACAGCGTAGTCAGGGGCGTCGAGCCAATACGGCTGGTCCAGCGCCAGCGGTGCTTCGGCCAACCGTTGGCGTAAAATTGCCGACCGGGATAGCCGCTTTTTGAAGTGGGCGACGATATCGGCATAGGTGACTTTGCCGCTGCCAGCAGTCGCCGGATTATAGATATTGACGCTCAGCACATGCTCCGGCAATTTATCGCTTTCGGTGTGTAGGAACAAGGCGTCCTGTCCTCTGAGCTGTTGCATCGTGCTCCTCTCTGAGTGAATTCAACTACGGCGCGCGAGGTTTGTCTGGCGGCAAGCAGAACCACCCAGCTTACCCGGGCTAGTCGGAATGCGACATCCGTTGGTTTACGGAGCTGGGAGGGTATAAGTACTGAACCTTGGCGAGGCAACCGCCGCAGCGTGACCAGGGGTTTGGGGCCAGGGTTGGATGCCTGAATATTCTGTCCCAACGGAGACTTTTCGCGAAAATACCGTTTTAACCAGGTGGCCTGGTCTAGCCTAATAACTTTATAAGCAGGATCGCTGAGTTGACGCAGAGGAGCCTGCTGCCCTGGGACTATATTTGTAAGCAAAGGCTTCTGTGCCTCAACACGCAGATCGTAAACGTAGTTACCAATATCGTCAGTTGCAAAAGTATAAGCATCGACAAGCCGTTGGATTTGTTCCAGCTTCTGATCGTCAGGTCGGGCGGGAACATAATATAGCTTTTGCGGATTTTGTAGTTCATGTGAACGAGGACTGTCCAGCTCAGTAGGGGGCACGGTTATTAAGTTTGTATATAAAGGTATGAACGCTTCGGCTGCATCGTCTAATGCGGCATTTAGGGCATCTCTGAACAGTTCTAACTCGGGAATCGCAATGGCGTAGCTGTCAAAGATGGATAGCAGACCACTCACCAAATGATAACGGTGAAGAGAAGTTCGCAGCCGATTTACGTCAAGATGTTGCGTATCAGCCGAACAATTGAGTTGTTCAGACGGGTATAGCGCAATGTGCGCAGTCACGTCGCGCAACGCGGAGAACTAACTCAGCTGCTGACCGGTCTTGAGCAATGTGGCATAGTTCAACGTTTGCCCGTCCCCCTTGGCTGATAGGCCTTACTACTGCGATAGTTGTTTAGGTCTAGCCAAGTAAAGTGATCTGAGGGCATAACTACGTATGCGGGAGTACCCTGTCATGTGGGTCAAGTAGCCCAGCAGTATGCTGTTGTCGGGCTTGCGGAGATCGTAATACCTGAAAAGGATCAGCGTGCGGCGTGTGGTTGGTAACGCTGTTCCTTGTTTTCGCGTGTAAAGCTGATTTCCCGGGTGCCGCCGAGAAAGTCTCGAATCTGGCTGATGGTGTCAATGTTGTCGTCATTCATGAGGGTTTTCATCTTTTCTCATGACGGGAAAGTCAGCTTAGTTCAGTATCATTCTGTATTAGAAATACGTCGGGAGTTCAGTAGCATTTCGTATTGGAAGAAACTAACACTTGTGCTGTTCTGCTACCTGCCTATAATGCTAACCCAGGTTGAGCACTCCAAAACCAAAATTGGAGCCACTTAAGTTAACGAATTGATTTTGCAGATGTGATGGTATGCCCAGCCAGCTGACCGAACATTCGCCTAAGCTACTTCCCGATACTTTTCCCAATCCATCGAACGTCATGCATGCGGCCGCCGCATCCGCAGAGCTCTGGATTAAAAACCTACCCCCAGTGCTGACTTGGCGGAAACGCCGTTACGATCGCAAATTTTCCAATGGGGCTGTTGCTCAATTTCGCGGAATTTTCGACAGTTTTGAGGAAGCCCTGGCTTCCGCGCCCACAACCAAAGCACTTGGGTTCGACGTTGCGCAGTTCGAAGGATATTTCGATGATCGTCGTGGCAAATTGTTTCTTTACGACTACCCAATCTTGTTTTGGTTAAACCATATTGTTAAGCCAAACTCGCGTGTCTTCGATATGGGTGGTAACACCGCTGTGCACTATGTTGCATACCGTCATTATCTGCACACTTGGACGCAGCTTTATTGGGAAGTTTGTGAAGTGCCGGTAATTGTGGATGCTGGTGAAATCTTCGCCGAACAAGAAGGATTTAGTGAGCGACTAAGTTTTACCAGCAATCCTGGCGACGCTAGTGGCGCGGATGTACTGCTTTCCGCGGGAACAATTCAATACCTTGATAAGCCCGGTTTGACAGAGTTGCTGGACTCGCTAGAGGTACTACCGCGACATTTGCTGCTAAACAAGTTGCCTCTGTACGATGGTGAACCTTATATTACATTGCAAAACGGTGGTGTTATCTTCATCGCCCAAAGGGTCTTTAATCGGTCTCAATTGCTGAGCGAGTTAGCAGAGCGCGGCTATCACGTCGTCGACGAGTGGCGAGATGACTCGATCTCGTGTCATGTGCCATTCCACCCGGAGTGCGCGGTTTCGAGCTACACCGGGCTCTATCTCTCCAGAGAACCAGGTGTTTGACATCGGCACCTCTTCGAATGAGGTGCTCAACTACAATCAGGAAAGCTGACCGCTACTATATCGTACAATAAGGAGAGCGCCGAAATGTCTGGGGCGCTGTAAATTTCTTCTTTTCAACCAACAGTGGTTAGTCGATGATCGTATTCTTGAATTTAAGTACTGATCCTTGACGAGGCAACCGCCGCAGCGTGACCAGGGGTTTGGGCCCCAGGGATCAGGTCGTTGATCAAAATTAAAGCGATCCGAACCCTAAACAGCAACCCCTGAACAGCGAGTGGGAGTCAGGCTTGCTTGCGATTCAACGCGTCGCTTTTTGTTGCTGGCAAATTAGCGGCGGCCTCGCCGCGTTTCGATGTCCAAAATACCCCCCTCCACCCAATCTACTCTGGCTAAAGCCAACCTGGTAATACCCAATGGGGTTCGCTTGGAGATACAAGGTACGCTGGATCGCCACCTGATCCGAGAACTGATTGCC
>JBBKXJ010000053.1:0-19050 GCA_037969395.1 Pseudomonadales bacterium | reverse complement strand
TCTATTTTCTTCGTTGCTTCGCTCTGTAGCCTGATGTCCAGGTTCTGATGCCGTGTCTCAATGTACACAGGTGATGATGCCGACGATTCCGGGGAGGCGGGCATCAAGCGCGCAATGGCACTAGCCTCAACCGCTGTTGTCGTCGTCACCGGCGCAGCGAGGCTCACACGTCGCGCCCGTCATCGCGTTCTAGCGATCGACGAGATCGATCCTTTAGTCACCGATGTTAATGCTGACGCCAATGTGCTTGCTGCAATTCGCGCAGCAAACTTGGTGGTACACCATGGTTGAGGCAACTGGCACTGCTGTGCGTTCCGGCGGTTATCCTGTCAAAGTGCGAGCGTACAACGATCCCGGTTGGCGGGCGGTTGCAGCGGCGTTCGCATTCAACGGTGCATTGTTCGGCACGTGGGCATCACGTGTTCCGGCGTTCAAAGGTCAGTTCTCGCTCGATGCCGCGGAACTCGGCCTACTGCTACTGGCACTTGCGGCGGGAGCCATCGTTTCGTTCCCGCTGGCCGGTCTACTGTCTGATCGACTTGGGCCTAAGCGCGTAACATGGGTAACTGCCGTGCTGTACGGACCTGCGCTGGCGCTGCTCGGCTTTGCGCCAGGGCTTCCTGTGCTGGCATCAGGTCTATTCCTGTTTGGCGCCCTGCATGGAGCAATGGATGTTGGGATGAACGGCTGGGGCGCGGAGGTTGAAGACAAATTAAATAGACCCGTGATGAGTGGCTTTCACGCGTTGTTCAGCCTCGGTGCTGGCATAGGCGCAGGTCTGGGCGTACTCGCCGCGCACGCGAGTCTCAGCCCAGCAACGCACCTGTCCATTGTTGCTATCGTACTTGCGGTTCCTACGCTTATATTGCTCGTTGCTGCCAGGGCTCACCGAATCGAAAGCGTACTACAGCACACTTCGTCACGCACCAAACCAATCTTTGCGTTACCCAGAGGTGCACTGCTTCTCGTCGGCATGATCGCGTTCGGGGTGTCGATTGGCGAGGGAGCTATGGCCGACTGGAGTGCCGTGTTTCTGCGAGAGGTGACTCACGCAAGCGAAGCTGCTGCGGCACTAGGCTATATGGTTTTCAGCATGACGATGGTTGCAACTCGCCTGGCGGGCGATGCGTTAACTACGCGTTTCGGACCTGTTGCTATAGTGCGCTGCAGCGGCACTGTGGCTGCCCTGGGCATCATCATTGTAGTGACGTCGAAAGCCGTGCCAATGGCGCTGTTCGGATTTTCCCTGGTTGGTATCGGTTATGCAGTGGTGATGCCCCTGGTATTTTCGCGTGCGGCGCGAGACCCTCACACACCTCCAGGCACTGCGATCGCTGCGGTGGCCACTCTGGGTTATGGGGGCATGCTACTCGGACCGGTTGCGGTAGGTTTCGTAGCGCACGTGACGACGCTTTCGTTTTCAATGTCCCTACTTGCAGCGCTGGCGGTGGCAGTGGCTTTGCTAGCGCCTTGCCTTAGACCAAGGTAATGCAAGGTCAGCAACCGAAGGTCCGATATTTGAACAGCGCAGTGGCTTGAGCAGCCAGAAGAGGTGTCATGCCGCGACGCTCAGTGTTGTCGTCTACGGACCGGGATACCGTGCTAGCGCTACCGGAGAGGGAAAATCCAAATTGGACGCAGTGCGTCCTGAATTGAGGCTTCACTGCGGGGGGGAGCGTCCAGGCATTGAGGGGTTTTTCAGTTAAGTATTTTCTAATCCAGAAATGAGCCTGAAGGGAAGGTGTATTGTGCGTGTAGCCATAGAGTTTGCGAATGACCGCGCCATTCTTACTCTCAGCCAACCCATTGTCGTTACTGTGCCGGCGCCGTGATTTGGTAAATTCGATGTGCAGCTTGTCTAGTGTCAACTGCAAGTAGGCGTCAAATCGGATTTTTGGGACAACTACGCGCGCCTCAGCGTCACGGCGTTCTACTACGATTTCACGAACATGCAGTTGTCGGGGGTAGACGTAGTTAACAATGCTCCCCAGCTCATTACCAAAAACGCCGGTACTGCGGAAGTCAAGGGACTGGAGGCCGAGATGCAATTCGCCATCGCCGACTACCACAGGCTCGATCTGGCGTTAACGTTACAGAGTGGGAAGTTCAGGAAATATGCGGCTCCCGTCAACGAAACAGAAACAATCGATTTTTCCGGCAAGGAGCTGGACAGAAGCCCGGATTTGACCTTCGCGCTGAGTTATACCTACACGCAGGCTTTCCCAAGTGGAGCCCATATTGACTACAACCTGCGCAGTTCGTACAGCGACTCCTATGTGATCGCTAACCGGGCGCGTATTTACGAGCAACCCGACTATACCAGCACCGGAGTCTCGGTGACTTATCACTCGGCCGACGATTCCTGGCTTGTGAAAGCGTTCGCCAAGAATCTCGAGGATAAGGTGCAATTGAGTGTCGTAAGCACATCCTATTCAATCGGCACCAGCCCGAGAACATGGGGGGTAGGTGCGGGCATCAAGTTCTGATTGTCGGCGCGAAAGATTTCGCTAACTAGCCGCGCGGATTGCGGAACTTTAACGTGAAACGATCGCTGTTGGTTCGCAACGACGGGTGGGTTGAATCATGAATCAAAGTATCTTCGGGCCGCCGGTGCAAATCCGACCAGGCTTCAAATTCAAAGCCCGCGTCATGCTTACTTGAACCCGAATTTCCGCAAAGCGCCGTGGCTTATCCGGATCGCCTCCAGGGGCGCCATGCCATCAAAAGTCTGATCCTGCTCCACCATGTAATACTTCATGCCGGACAGCTTCTTGTGCTGCAGAATCCGGGCAAAATCAATCGAGCCATTGCCTACCGGTGCAAATCGGCCCTGATCATCCATATCTTTTACGTGCCAGATCTTGAAACGTCCGGGATACTTCTTGAAATAGGCAACCGGGTCTGCTCCGGCCTTGGTCACCCAGTACAGGTCCATCTGGAAATTTACCGTCGCGGGGTCGGTATTCTCCAGTAAGTAATCGATGGGAACGATACCGTCCGCGTCTTTTATAAACTCAAAATCATGATTGTGGTACAGAAGCTTCAGCCCTGCTTTTTTACTCTTCTCGCCCAGATTATTTAGGATCCTGGCCAGATTTTCAGCACCCCCCTTCATGCTCATGGTGCCTGTGGTACTGTCATGCTCGAACAGACCCATTGGAGGTATGGGAACCACGAAATACTTAAAGCCGGCCGCTTTCGCGTCAGCCATCGTGGTATCTGCATTCTCGAGGGTTACCGATGCCTGATGTGTACTGACAGGTTTCAGGCCCAGTTCTTTCAGCATTTTTTTAAATTCGGCGGGGCTCATGTTGTAGTACTTCCCGTCGCTATAGCCAGCCGCTTCCATGTACTTATAGCCCGTATCGGCCACTACCTGCAGGGTCGCTTTGGGATTTTGTCCCATATCGTCACGCAGGGTGTACAGCGCAAGGCCTCCGTAGCTGTCCCCAGCCAAAACTGGCAGGGCGGGAAGGGTCAACACAAACACTATTAGCAGTTCTAGCAGGTGGGGAAAACGTTTCATATTCATCTGATTACCCATTGGCAATGTATGGAATATTATTACCCAAAGTAGCAGTTAAGGCGCAATCTTCGGCGTGCTTGATGCCGCACTCCCACTCCAGCACCGCTCAGCCACTAAAATCATATTGCATCAACTTGCTGAAAATACCCTTGAAATTGACCTGGCCATCACCCAGCGAGCGGAACCGGCCCGGTTAGTCCGAATTAGGGAATGTCCTGATTGCACCGAAAAACAAATTGTATTTTGTCCAGGAAGGAATGTCACTGTATTTTTGATTCAGGTATCAGGGGCATTGTCTCCGTCAGTACAGGGAAACCTCTGAAAATGTGACTCAAGAACGAAATAATTCAGTCGGGACTTCCCGGAGGGAACAGCATGGATCCGCTCGGTTTCTCGGCAGCTGAAGACTGCGTCAGGAAACTCAAGACAAGGCGGGAAAAATTCGCCGGGAGGGCAGAATCCGGGTGAAGCGCAGCATATCAGCCGGGCCAAATCGAACGAATTTTTCAGAGATGCTGTAAAAACAGCGATATTCGCCATGAGAAGGGGTTGATCAGACCCTTCCAGGAGTGCCATGGCCGGGAAAGGGCTGCTCCTGGCCGGGCCGGACGCTCTTCTACCTCGTAGCTGACTGCAATCATCCAGGACTGAAAGTCAGGATCGAATTTTCTCAATTCCACCGTCAATTTTTTCACGATTAGCCTCCATGCGATTCCGGTCAGTGGGAACCACTCCGCGTTGACGCGAGATGAAATGCTTCCGGTAATGGTGCTCCTCTGCTTGCAGGTTAACAACGAAGGCGGGAACCCCGCCTCAGACCCGCAAGACATTGGCCCTCAGCCGCTTAATGTGCCAATGTCGGCAACTGGTTGTTGAGGTCCCAGCACAACAACTTCGCAGCCTCTATATGGTCCCTCCAGCATTACTCATCAAGGAAATTCGGTTGCGCTGTGCTGTGGCCATTCCCGTACAACTCATCGTGCATGTTCAACTATTCCCTGTGGATGCGTGAGCCCGAGCAAACCAAATTCGACCTCTGTGAAGAACTGGGCATCGGCCTGGTTGCCTGGGGACCGCTGGGCCAGGGATTTCTGACCGGCAAAATCACCCGGGATATGACATTTGATGATCCCAACGATTTGCGCAAGGACTTTCCGCGCTTTTCACTGGAAGCACTGGAAGCCAATTTCAAGGTGGTTAACTTTCTCAATGACCTGGCTGGCCGCAAAGGCGCAACACCGGCCCGCATCGCTCTGGCCTGGTTGTTGGCACAGAAACCCTGGGTGGCACCCATTCCCGGAGCCACCCAACTTGAGCACCTCGATGACAACCTGGCCGCCGCGGAACTCGAATTGAGTACCGAAGATTTAAACGCGATCGACGCTGCTTTCAGCACGATGGCTATCCGGGGCGCGGCATTGTCGGCGGCACTGGATTCGGCTATTGACCGATGAATGGGTATTTGAGCGGCTGCGGAAGGTCGCCTACCGTTGATTGATGACAGAGCAAGTGATTGGCACATGCCACCACGCGAAGGGGTGAGTCGTTTAAAAATGCCGTTGCCACGGTTTCGCGCAAGAGCGTAGCCGATCTGGTGGTCAAGCTGGCCACTATACCGGAGCTGGAAATCCGCCACAGTCCAGGCGTGCACAAGCAGTGATGAGGAAACCTTTACACCCCCTTCAAAACAGGAGAAATTAGCGATGAAAACACGAAAACTTCGTAACAGCGGTCTTGAAGTATCCGCCCTTGGCTTTGGTTGCATGGGGCTTGACTTCGGCTATGGAAAACCGTTAGAGAAAAGCAAGGCCATTGAGCTGATACGCGGAGCCTTCGAGCGCGGCGTGACATTTTTCGATACCGCCGAAGCCTACGGCCCCTACACCAATGAGTAGCTTGTCGGAGAAGCGCTGGCGCCGTTTCAACAGAAAGTGGTTATCGCCACCAAATTCGGTTTCATGGACGCTAAACCGCAGGCGGGCCTGGATAGCCGGCCGGAACAGATCCGCACAGTGGCCGAGGCGTCGCTCAAGCGGCTTGGTGTTGACTGTATCGGATTGTTTTACCAGCACCGGGTGGATCCGGCGGTACCGATCGAAGAAGTGGCAGGCACAGTTAAACAACTCATCGACGAGGGCAAAGTCAAATATTTTGATCTCTCGGAGGCCGGTGCTGAAACCATTCGCCGCGCCCACGCCATACACCCGGTTGCGGCGCTGCAGAGCGAGTACTCACTGTGGTGGCGCGAACCCGAACAGTACATCCTGCCAACCCTGGAAGAGCTGGGTATTGGATTCGTACCGTTCAGCCCACTTGGCAAAGGCTTTCTAACTGGCGCCATCAATGACAAAACGCACTTCGATGATGGTGATTTTCGCAACATCGTGCCGCGCTTTTCTGCTGAAGCCAGGGCGGCGAATCAGGTGCTGGTGGATCTGCTCGGCGATATCGCGGCGGCGCGGCAGGCTACGCGCGCGCAGGGCGTTGATGAAGCCCTTTTCGTCGTCACACGAGTAAAAAAACATTTGCAATGAGACCAGGGCCAGGCACTTCATGGCGTTAGCAGACATCTGACCTAAGGAAGTCGAAATGAAGAACATATTTGTTCTGATCGGGGCAGGTTCGATCGGCGTAGCCATCGCGTGCCGGATTAGCGCGGGCAAGCATGTGCTGCTGGCCGACCTGCATAAGGCGCCGGTGGCACAGGTACGCCCGACGAAATCTCCGCGCTCGCTGCTCTCATAATGGGACCAGACGGGGCCTTTATTACGGGAAGCGACTTCCTGATCGACGACGAAGTGGCCGCATCTTTTTTCTATGGCGAACTCGCGCCGCAGAACTGAACCAAAGGAGAAACTCATGCCCGACAGAAATCAGAACGATCGAATAGCCCATCGTGCGTCCCGCCGCGCTTTCCTGATTGGCGCGTCCGTGGCAAGTGCAGGTGCGGTTTTTGCCGCCTGTTCTCCAACGTTTGGGGCGCTTCGGTCAGGCACCGGGGAGGCATCGTTTGACTGACATTGACATGCGCGGCATTGAACAGGGGTTTGCTCGTCTGAATATCGTTGGCGAGCGTGCTGCCAAAGGCGTTATGGACTTGATCGATATCGGTGCCCGGCTCGGTACCAGTTCGAAGGGCACGCACGGCATTTCCTCCTCCCGAACCGGGAATAGCCGCCAGGATGCCCTAAGGGAAGTGCAATGACCGACCCAACAAAACTGACCCGGCGTGGCCTGTTGGCTGCAGCCGCACTCGCGCCGCTGGCTGCGAGTAGCACGGCCTGCGCCCAACAAAGTCGTTCGACCGTGGGGAAAGATTCGAGAATCCTGGTCACTTATTTCACGCGCTCGGACAACACGCGGGTCATCGCAGAGATTCTCAAACGCGCACTCGGTGCCGACCTGTTTCAAATCCGGCCAGCACGCCCTTATCCCGAAGATTATAAGGAGACCGTCGAGCAGGCCCGGCAGGAACGCGATCGCGGTTTCGAGCCAGCGCTGGCCACAAGGGTCGGCGATATCACTTCTTATGACACGCTTTTCCTCGGTTTTCCTATATGGGGCGGCACCGCGCCACCGATCATCCGTTCGTTTCTCAGCGCGCATGATTTGGCGGACAAGATGATCCACCCCTTTATTACACATGGCGGATATGGCGAGGGTAATAGTGCGGAAGTTCTATCGAGACATATCCCCGCCGCGCGACTTCAAAAGGCCTTCATTATGGAAGCAGATCAGGAACGCCGGACCATTAACCAAGTAAACAACTGGCTTGGAGCGCAACGCATATAGTGGCATACCCGCACGTGGGCAAAGATTGGGCTTTGCCTGGTGATGTTGTGACCCAACTTAAGCCCTTCAACTGATACCCCGGAACTCTTAATGCGTTACAGGTCATCGACGAAGTAGCGCCGTTTGCAACAAAAAAGGAAAATGATCATGACTAACATCCTACTGACGATCCTTGTCGTTGGCGCGACTGGGAGCATTGGCGAACACGTTGTCGATGTAGCGCTCGAACATGGCCACGCAGTGCGCGCCCTGGTGCGCGACGCAGACAGCGCGCGCCGCTTTCCTGCCGATGTTGAGGTGGTCGTGGGTGATTTGACACACCCCGAAACCCTTGGCGCGGCGGTTGAGGGGGTCGACGCCGTGATTTTCACCCATGGCTCCAACGGCAGCAAGGCGGCTATGGAGGCAGTCGATTATGGCGGGGTGCGCAACGTATTGGCCGCGCTCGAGTCGCGCAAGGTGCGTATCGCGCTGATGACGGCGATCGGTGTCACCAACCGCACGGGTTCGTACAACCGCTCGACCGAAGCGCATGACTGGAAACGGCGTTCCGAGCGGCTGGTGCGCGCCAGCGGGGTGCCCTACACGATCGTGCGTCCCGGCTGGTTCGACTACAATGATGCCGACCAGCATCGTCTGGTTCTCTTGCAGGGTAACACCCGCCAGTCCGGCACCCCGAGTGATGGGGTAATCGCGCGGCGCCGGATCGCGGAGGTCCTGGTTCACAGTCTTACTTCACCAAATGCACTGCGCAAGAGCTTCGAACTCGTCGCGGAACAGGGGTCTGCGCCGTCGGATTTCGACACACTCTTCGCGCCGCTGGACGCGGATCCTCCAGGGGCGCTCGACGCCGCCCGCGACACCGTAAACATGCCGCTGGCAGAGGAGCCGGAGCGAGTCCGGAAGGACTTCGAACGGCTCACCGCGCCGCAGCGCAATACCCCAGCTCCACATTGAGGATACCGCGCTATGGTACAACGGAGCTGGTGCATTACCGGCGTCTGCAGTGGCTGCGGCCTTGGGCTTACCGCACTGCTCCTCGAGCGCGGCGACCGCGTCGTCGGCACCGTGTGCGACCAGGGCAAGGTTGCCGATCTGCTTGCACGCCCTGGCCAACAACGGCGCAGCATTCACATAAAGTGCAATTTGACCCGTACAGGAACAATGCTATGACGAAAGAATTCGATCAGCAGATCCTGAGGAGACATGATCATGATGAACCATGCAGCATGGCTGTGAATGATGGCGCTGCCTGCGCTGAACTGGCGCGATGAACTCAAGTTGCTCGTAAAAACCAGAACGACTACGATATAGATGATCACACATACACTCCCGCGGTTAGTAACTATGACAACACTGACACGAAGAACTTTTCTGCAGTACTCCGGCGCTACCGCCACGGCATTCGTACTGGGCGTCTACAACGACGCGATGGCCGCCGGGACGCCCGCCGTCGTGCGTCTCGACGGCGCACCGGCGAACGGTATCGAACTGAATGCCTGGGTTATTATCGACACCGCCGGACAGGTCACCCTTGTGACTCACCGTGCGGAAATGGGGCAGGGCGTCTACCAGGCGCTACCGCAAATCCTGGCCGAGGAGCTTGAAGTCGATCTCGACGACGTAAACGTGGCGGTCGCACCCGGTGACAGCGCGAAGTACGGCAATCAGATCACCGGTGGCAGTTCGTCGGTGCGGGCCAATTACAAGAATCTTTTACTGCTGGCCGCAACGGCGCGGGAGATGCTGATTGGCGCGGCCGCCGATCACTGGAGCGTGGCCAAAGATGACTGCTACGCGGTGTCGGGTCACGTCGTCCATCGCCCTTCAGGCAGAAAAGGCAACTATGGCGAGTTCATTGAGAAGGCGTCGCAGCGCGAAACGCCCGCCGACGTAAAACTCAAGAATGTCGCCGACTACAAGCTTATCCGCAAGCCGCTGCCGCGCAAGGATACGCCATTAAAAGTCAATGGCAGCGCGATCTTTGGCATCGATAAACGCCTGGACGGCATGCTGTTTGCGGCCGTCGAGCGAAGCCCCCGACTGCACGGCAAAGTTGTTAGCGTCGACGGGAAGGCGGCGTTGCAAATTCCCGGCGTCCGCAAGATCGTCCGCACCCGTAGTCGCGTGCACCACACGTACCGGGAGGGCGTCGCTGTCGTCGCGACGTCGACCTGGGCGGCGTTCGCGGGTAAGAAGGCGCTGAAAATCAAGTGGGATGATAGCGGATTTGAACACATAGATTCAGACGAACTTTTTCATAAGCAGCAAACAGTGCTGCGCGAAAGTGAAGGACTCACGTTTCGATCAAACGGCGATCCATCCCGCATCATCGCCAATGCGGACGAGACGCTCGACGTCATATACCAGACCCCCTATCAGGCACACAGTTGTATGGAGCCGCTGAATTGCACAGCCTGGTACCAGCCCGACAAACTTGAAATCTGGGGGCCGATTCAGGCGCCGGAATGGGTGCGGGACAACCTGGCCGAGGACATGCGTTTGGATCGCGAAAAAATTACCGTCAACCTCACGTTTCTTGGCGGTGGGTTCGGCCGCAAGGCGTTCATGGACTACCCTCACGAAGCCGCCCAGGTATCCCGCGACGTGGGCGCACCCGTGCAGGTTGTCTGGACACGCGAAGACGACACGAGCCAGGGCCCGTTCCGCCCCGGGGTGTCCTACCGCTGCGAAGGCGTCGTTAATGATGGTCGGATCGCGGCACTAAAGCTTCGTTTGGCGGGACAGAACAACGACCATTGGCGAGTTGGCGATGAGACCCGGGGAAAGCCGAATCGCAGCGCGTCGGAGGGATTTCTCAAGCCCTATTTCGATACGCTCGAGCACATCAGTATTGCCGATGTGCCGTTCGAGGCGCCAGTTCCCGTGATGTGGTGGCGGTCGGTCTACGCTTCAACGAACGGCTTCGCCTATGAAAGCTTCATGGACGAACTGGCAGTAGCGGCGAAAGCCGATCCGCTCGAATTTCGCAGGGCACATCTGCAGGACAAGCGTCTCCACAGGCTCATCGATAAAATGGCTGCCGTGTCCGGTTGGGCTGACCGTGGTCGCGGCTACGGGGTCGCGATTACCGAATGCTTCGGTTCGACGGTGGGACAGGTCGTCAAGGTGTCACGGCGCGACGCTGGTAGCGTAGGCGTTGATCGGGTCTGGGCAGTCATCGATTGCGGCTGGTATGTCAATCCCGACACGATCCGGGCACAGATCGAGGGTGCAATCGTCATGGCGCTGGGCGCGGCCGTTACGCACGAAATCACGTTCCGCGACGGCATGGCGCAACAACAGAATTTCCATAACTACCCGATGCCGCGCCTACCCGAAGTCCCCCCCGTAGCAGTGCATATCATGGAGAACGGTGCCGACGCGGGCGGCGTCGGCGAGCCCGGGCTTCCAGCCTTCGCGCCGGCGTTGGCGAACGTTATTTTCGACCTGACCGGTCAGCGCATCCGCAAGTTGCCGCTAAGTCTCGGCGACATCCGTACCACTGAAGGAGCCTCGTGATGGAAACTATTGCGCTGCATATCAACGGCAAGAATTACCAGGTCGACGCGCCACCGGACATGCCGCTGCTGTGGGCCATCCGGGATCTGGTCGGGCTGACCGGTACCAAGTTCGGTTGCGGCGTGGGACTCTGTGGTGCCTGCACGATTCATCTCGACGGGCAACCCGTGCGGTCCTGCCAGATACCGCTCAACGCAGTGCAAACCGGACAGCAGGTCACGACAATTGAAGGCATCTCCGGGAATCTCGAAAACGTAATCCAGCAGGCCTGGATCGAACACCAGGTTCCTCAGTGCGGCTATTGTCAGTCCGGACAGATCATGTCCGCCGTCGCCTTGCTCGAGGCAAACGGCAATCCATCGGACGCCGACATCGACGCGTTTATGGCAGGCAATATCTGTCGCTGTGGCACGTATCAGCGAATCAGGGCAGCCATACACACGGCCGCTGGCAAGACCGGAAAATCGAGTTGAGTAATCGGTTAAGGGCACCTCTAAAATTCCCTTAAGTAAATCACGGCAGCGGTAGCGGAGTCCGTTCATGGTCGACTACCTGATGTTGATTTTCACGTTTCTCGCTGCCGGTGTCATCACGGTACCGATTGCAATCCGATTGGGACTCGGCTCGGTACTCGGCTATCTGCTGACGCTCCGGCGCGTAGACGTCGTCGATTGGCGTCAACTAGGATGGCCGCTCAGCAGCGGCTCACGCTGAACAAGTCTTTCCAGTATTAAATGAGCTAGCCAAGGCATGATATAGTGAAAAAATCAGAAGAAGTTAAAGACAAAAAATTTGCATGACTCGATTGTGGAGCAGTTTAGATCCATGCGCTACGAAGGACTGTACACTCCCCCTGACCTGAGTAAAACACTGATGATACCTGGAACCCGGGGTGGAACCAATTGTGGCGGTGGAGCATTTGACCTATCAACCAATATGTTATACATCAGGTCACTTGATGCCCCTGATATTCAAACGATCATTAAGCAGGATCCTAAAGAGGTTGCCGGACTGCCAATTAAAGATCAGGGACGCAGAATTTATGCTACTTACTATGCTTCTTGTCATGGCACAGATCGAGAAGGGGTGCCACCAATCCCGCCGCTTGTTAATCTTGATAAGCGCATGACAAGAGAAAATGTAGTAAAAAAACAAGATTGGTGGCGGTTTAACGCCTCCCTATGAAGGAGTGTTGAAAGAAAGTGAGCAACAAGCCATTGTGGCATACATCCTTAGCGTAGGCGATAAATCGGGCCAAAATCTTGATTTGGAAACGGATGATTCCGCCCCCCTTAAGGAAATGTATCTTAATGTGTCCGGGTATAGAACCTGGTCCGATCCGAGTGGTAATCCGGCCATTCAACCACCATGGGGTATGCTTCACGCTTTAAACCTTTCAACGGGTGAATATGAATGGCAAATTCCCTTGGGCAATAATCTTAAACTTCAGGAAGCTGGAGCATCGGATACCGGCATGGAAGGCAAAGCGGGCCCTATTGTCACCGCGGGTGGTTTGGTTTTTCTAGCGGGTGCGGAAGATAAAAAATTTCGGGCTTTTGAAAAGCCAACAGGAAAGCTCCTTTGGGAAATTACACTGCCGGCAATGGCCAACGCCACACCAACCACCTATTGGGTAGATGACAAACAATATGTGTCTATAGCAGTGGGTGGAACACCTGACAGCCCTTCAGGTTCCATTACGGCTTTTGCATTACCCTGAAACGACGGTCAAACACAAAATTCTATTATCATTCACTGCTGTCCCGTTAACTTTTATAGCAACGCCAGGTGATAGGGGTTTGCCGGATTCCTAACACAGTAAACAGCCTGTATTTCAGCGCGTTGTTAGGATATTTCTGATTGTCATTGACGGCATGGATACAAGCCTGGTGCTCAATGCTTCGCTAAATAATGCGGTGTCTGGCGGGTGCGATTACTGAGCTCGTCCTGCTACCATCGTTCATTTTTATATTGATTTTTCATGGTCTAAATCGCACAATTATGGCTTGCTCTGGGATCATCTTGTCTGCGGAGATCACCTTAGTCCCCGGCTTGTTATGGTTCTGATCCAGCGACGCGCTGATTTTGTGCCGGTGTAATCAGATTGCATGCTAACGATTAAATGGCTGACCGGCGATATTTGGGATTGAGTTTGGCGAACTTTTGCTAGCTACGGTTAATCCTCGCACTACACAGTGTCGGGCTAATTCAATCAGCTCAAAAAGCGCCGGCCAGACTAATAATAAATATAGTAGATCCAAGTCAATAGCACGACAAAAAGTAGGATGCCAGTGATGAAGAAAGACTCTGTAATGTACGATGCTATTGTAATTGGCAGTGGCATAAGTGGCGGTTGGGCCGCTAAAGAACTTTGCGAAAAGGGACTGGCAACCTTAGTGCTCGAACGTGGACGGAAAGTCGAGCATGTTAAAGACTATCACACCGCGCAGATGGATCCCTGGGATTTCAAGCACCGCACTGAGAATACACCTGAAGAGGCCACCAGACAGCTCAAACAAGCCAGAACCGGTTTCGCCACCAGACCGGAAAGCAAGCTCTGGTTTGTGGATGATCTCAAACACCCCTATAACGAAGTCAAGCGATTTGATTGGATCCGCGGTTACCATGTGGGCGGAAGATCCATAACCTGGGGGCGGCAAAGCTATCGAATGGGTGACCTGGATTTTGAGGCGAACCAGAAGCAGGGTATTGGTGTTGACTGGCCGGTACGGTACAAGGATATCGAGCCATGGTATGACTACGTGGAAACCCATATCGGCGTGTGCGGGCAGAACATGGGCTTACCCCAGCTGCCGGATGGAAAATTATTGCCGCCGATGCCATTGAACTGTGTCGAGGAGTATTTGGCCAAGAGTATCAAGGAGAATTTTAAAGATCGGTTGTTAATGCCAGGCCGGGCTGCGCATATTACCGGCGACAAAGTTTTCAAGGGCAGGGTTAAATGCCAGCTTAGAGATCGTTGTATCCGGGGTTGTCCCTTTGGTGCATATTTCAGCAGTCTGTCCTCGACGCTGCCCTATGCCGCGGACACCGGCAATATGACACTGCGGCCTAATTCCATCGTTCACTCCATCATTTATGACGAGAAAAAACATAAGGCAACAGGCGTCAGGGTAATCGATACTGAAACCAGGGAAACGTTTGAATTTTTTGCCAAAGTCATTTTCAACTGCGCTTCCGCGATTGCCTCTGCCAGTATTTTGCTCAATTCCAAATCAGACCGCTTTCCCAACGGAATGGGCAACGACAGCGGTGAGCTGGGCCATAATATTATGGATCACCACCATCGTGTCGGTGCCTCGGGAACGATCGAGGGGTTTGAAGACAAATATTACAAAGGCCGCAGGCCCATCAGCGTCTATGTTCCAAGATTCAGGAATCTGCCTGGCCAAACCGAGAAAGTCGACTTCATTAGGGGATTTGGTTATCAGGGCATGGCCAGCCGGGAAAACTGGCAACGAAGTATTCCTGAGTTGGCAGTAGGCCTTGATCTTAAGGAGAAACTGACTCAACCTGGTCCCTGGCGCATGGGCTTAAGCGGCTTCGGCGAGATTCTTCCCAATCACGACAACAGAATGTTCCTCGACTACGAGCGCACCGATCAGTGGGGGCTGCCTACGGTCACCTTTGATTGTGAACTCAAAGATAACGAATTAAAGATGAGGAAGGACATGAGAGCCAGCGCAGAAGAGATGTTGAGTGTGGCGGGCTTCAAAAATATAACAAGTTTTGACGATGGTTCCCCGCTTGGCGTGGGCATCCATGAAATGGGTACGGCCCGCATGGGGCGCGATTCCAAAACATCGGTACTCAATGGCAACAACCAGGTCCATGGTGTGCCGAATGTATTTGTCACCGATGGCGCCTTTATGACCTCTGCGGCCTGTCAAAATCCGTCACTCAGTTACATGGCGTTCACGGCACGGGCTGCTGACTATGCGGTTGAACAGCTGAAAAAAGGGGAGTTGTGAGATGGACAGGCGAAAAGCATTAAAATCCATAGCATTATCCACCGGCGTAGCGATCTCCACATCGACTTTTGCGGGGTTGTTAAGGGCAGCCGAAAAGGCCGCCAATTCGAGCTGGCAGCCGGTTTTTCTGCAGCGTGATGAAGCGTTCGCTGTCAGCCAGATTGCCGATGTCATTATACCCGCCAGCGAAACACCCGGTGCAGTCGATGTGGCTGTTCCCCAGTTTATCGACTTGTTATTGAAAGAGGTATTTATCGACACCAAGCGGGATAAATTCAGGAAAGGCCTGCAACTGTTTTTACAAAAATTTGCGCAGGAGAATGACTCTGCCTTTCACGCCAGCAGCAACAGACTGCGACGGACTTTTGTGGAGAAGCTCTACACGCTGTCTGATGATGCGACGAAACAGGCGCTCGATCTAGTGGCGAAAAATGAAGCACCTCCGGGCCGCGAAGCGGAATATTACCTATGGAGCTTTTTGGTGACACAGCGTGAGCTGACCATTAATTCCTATTTTACCTCTGAAAAAGTGGGCGAACAGCTGCTCAGCTATGATCCGATTCCCGGACGCTACGATCCTTGTATACCAGCGTCGAAAGTGGGTAATGTCTACTCACTTTGATGCGGCCTGAATTGAACTAACAGAGCGCGGGCACGGTAAGGAAATCAGTGCCCTGGTGTCGATAATCAACCACAAGAGGAGACAGCCGAATGAATAATAATAGCTGGGTAATTGTCTGGCGTAGAAGTTTCGTGGCGGTGGTTCTCATGCTGCTGATTTTAATGGCCAACGCGGCTGAACCGGCAGCTGAACAGATTGATCCAGCGGCAACTGAAGATTGGAGTTCCGTGCCGGTGGTGGTGTCCCCGGGAGTAGGGGGCGCGCCGCCCTCCGATGCGATTATTTTGTTTGATGGCAGCGATCTCTCCGCGTGGGAAACCGGCGCAGGTGCTTCTGACACCTATGCCAGGCTCTCGGAATTTCTGCAAAAGCTGCAACAGCCGGGCGATCCGGTTGAATGGGATATTAAGCAAGGCAATCTGCTTGTCAAGCCCGGCAGCGGCTATATTAAAACCAAACGCACTTTCGCTGACATGCAATTACATGTCGAGTGGAAAAGCCCTGAAAAGCCCCTCAAAGAAGGGCAGAATCGCGGCAACAGCGGTATTTTCCTCCAGGGCCTGTACGAAATTCAGGTGCTTGACTCCTATCAACATCAAACCTACAGCAACGGCCAGGCCGGCGCGGTTTACAAGCAAACAGGTCCGTTGGTGAATGCCAGTCTTCCGCCTGGTCAGTGGCAAACCTACGATATTATTTTCACCGCCCCGGTGTTTGGCAGCGCGGGTAATCTGATTTCTCCCGCCCGGGTTACTGTTATGCACAACGGGGTGTTGGTGCAAAATAATGTGAGTATCTGGGGGCCTACGACCTACCGGGGTCTGCCCGTTTACCGGGAGCACCCGACAGCTTTACCGTTGGTCCTGCAGGACCACAACGAGTTGGTCAGTTATCGCAATATCTGGATAAGAGAGTTATGAATCGCTACTACAGCGTACTTGATTCGGCAGATCCCTCGCATGAGAATGTGGTGCTAGCAATTTAGAGCGGCGCTGGATTTATTCCGCTGCGAACATTTGCCTGATGGCTTCGCCTTTGAATCTTACAAAAATCATTGACTGCGCATGTGGCTTCCCTCTACGCTAATCGAGTAGCGCGCAAGCGCCCACTGGATCAGGGGGGAGGAGTTACTCCTTATACCAATGAACAGAAGAAAGTTTATCCAGAATACATTGGTTTCAACGGCGGCTGCGACAGCGACCGCTCCCCTTGCTTTTGGGCAAACCTCGGCAACAGCAGGTACAAATCAGCCTTTCAAGCTTAAGTTTGCACCGCATGATGGCATGTTTAACCATCATGCCGGAGATTCTATATTACACCAGCTTAGGTTTATGGCGGATCAGGGCTTTACTGCCTTTGAAGATAATGAAATGCGCAACAGACCTATTGCAGAGCAGGAGGCCATAGGCAAACTTCTTACCGATTTAGGTATGGAAATGGGCGTTTTCGTGGCCCATAAAATTTATTGGGATATTCCTAATCTAACTTCAGGAAATGCGCATTATAGACACGAATTCCTAACCGATATTCGAATTGCCGTGGATATTGCAAAACGAATCAACGCGAAATGGATGACGGTTGATTGATGGGTGAAGATAATTTTTCCACCTGCTAACCTTAACGATGCCATCTACTGGATTTTGTATAAAGGTTCCCGGGCAAATATGTCGCTCCCACAGTTGCTGGGCATAGGTGTACTTGGGGCGCTTAATTTTAGGCTGGGGCTATGGCGCTTCAGGCGACAGTTTGAATAGCGTGACGCATTAGTCAACCAGGTTTAACAAGATTACGTTGTTTGGAGGATCGGACCGCCAATATGCTCGAGAGGATATAACGCACTCTTGCGATGCGTTCATGCATCAATACAGGGCAATTTACCCAGGATAGAATTGCCTAATTCTGCGCGAGAAAATCTAACTCGCTGTTGGCAGAGGTATTTTTTTCGCTGGCATATAACATGCAAAACACTGGGATGATGAGTGCCCCTCTGACATCACTGTTGAAAACATTAATCTGTTTGCCGTTAGATGCAAGATGAAGATATTGCATCTGTCCTGGATGGCATTCTTCATCACCTCTGTGATGTGGTTCAACCACGCCTCATTGATACAAGCCATGGCGGCCACCCTCGGTTTGCGTAAATCAGAGATCAGCACAATCCTGGTGGTACTAGGCTAGCGCCCATTTTCGTCGGGTACTCACACGGTATCCGCCCACGGCGAAGGAGTTCGATTGAGCGATAGCAAGGCAACGACGTCAGTCGTCCCTAAGCACGTGGCGCCTGGAACATGGTGGCATGCCCTGCGCTCACGCTCAGCGCGGCTCAATCTGGCGCTGCAAGGCGGGGGAGCGCACGGCGCATTTACCTGGGGCGTGCTGGACGCGCTGGTCGAAGATCCACGGATTCGTTTCGAAGGCTTGAGCGGGAGCAGCGCGGGGGCAATGAATGCGGTGGTGTTGGCCGATGGCTGGATGAAGGGGGGGCGCGAAGGCGCGCGTGAGGCGCTGGCGGCGTTTTGGGATGTGGTCGGCAAGCAAATGACTGCGGGTATGGTGCGTCAGGGTGAACACGATGCGATCGACCTGTCGTTTGCCAGCAAGCTGCTGGCGATCTGGGCGGGCTACTTCTCGCCCTCGCAACTCAACCCGTTCGATTTGAACCCGCTGCGCGAATTGCTCAACAGCCAGATCGACTTCGAGCGTCTGCGCGCGTCGAGCCCCTTCAAGCTGTTCGTTGGTACGACCCAGGCGAACACCGGCAAACTGCGCGTGTTCCGCGAGCATGAGCTCACCGTCGAGGTAATGCTGGCTTCGGCGTGTCTGCCCCAGATTCAACATGCCGTCGAGATAGAGGGTGAACCGTATTGGGACGGCGGCTACTCGGCCAATCCTGCGGTATTCCCGCTTTTCTACGACTGCGACTCGCGCGATGTGCTGCTGGTGTTGCTCAGCCCGCTCAAGCATGAAGGTACCCCGCGCACGGTCCAGGAGATCGAGTCGCGCATCGCCGATTTAACATTCAGCGCCCACTTCATGCGCGAAATGCGCATGTTCGTCCACGCTGCTGCCTATGCGAGCCCGAGTTTCCTGAGGAGTGGCTGGCTCGAGAAGCGACTGCAGACGATGCGCTTTCACATGATCGATTCCAGCAACATAGTCAGTCTGCGGCGAACCGAGACGAAGCTCCTCGCTTATAGCCCGTTCCTGGAGCGGCTGCGAGAACAGGGGCGCGAACGAGCCTCTTTGTGGCTCTCGGATCATGCCGAGAGTGTCGGACAGCGATCGACCGTCAATTTAAGTCAGTATTTCAGCTAACCGGCTCCCTATAGAATTTCGAGCGTGCACTGCTGTCTCGCACGCAGCCTTCGACCCAATCCTAACAAAGAACTCCTCAACAAACCCCGTGCCCCTCTGCTGCAGCTAAACCCAATCGCGTTCTGGCAATTTTGCTCTTCTACACTGGCAGTGTTCGTTGCCGTCTCATTGATCGCCTGCTGGGACATGGCGTGCAAATGTTTACGCTTACCGGCATAAACAAGCTCACACTCAGGCGGCGTGAGACTCAGTAACTCTTTATTGACCAGCCTGTCGTACAC
>JBBKXJ010000052.1:0-5711 GCA_037969395.1 Pseudomonadales bacterium | reverse complement strand
CCAAATAAGCACGCCTGGTTGCTGATATGGAAGGACGGGACTACCTGTCCTCTACTGCATTCCTTTTTCTGGACCCCTTTCTTTCTGCTTTCCTCGTGATAAAAAAGCTGAAGCCTTCTATCAATTAACGCTAAGAACTCAGAGATTATCGGTCAGATATCGGGCGACCCCGTTCTCGCAATTTGAGTGCGTGGTACGGTAATCCGTAAGCATCCGTTTGAGCTCTGCTTGCGCATTGCTCATGACCACCCTGTAACCTGAAAACTTAAGCATTTCCAGGTCATTCAGCCCGTCTCCGAAAGCCAACGTGCGATTGGCGGGAATATTCAGGCTGGAGAGCAGGCAGGCCAGAGCAGATGCTTTGGATACGCCGCCCTGCATAATTTCCAGCGTGTTTTCCAGCGAGAAAGTAGTATTGACCTGATGCCCAAACCGGTTATCGAGACATGATCGCAAATCTTCCAGGTCAGCGCGCTCACCAACGAAATACAGCTTCAGTATATTGCTGTAATCAATTGCGCCGAGGTTGACCACTTGATAAGAAAAACCAGTGTCCTTATGCAAGGATAGTAAGAAGTCATTGGGTGCATCAACCAGCCATTTGTCACTGTAGTAGATGTTTCTGTGCACCGAGTACTTCGCGCTCATATCGATGATTTCCGACACCCACTCCGGGTTGATGACAACAGAGTGGATCAATGCGCCGTGCCGGTCATGCAGCATGGCGCCATTAGCGGTGATCAGGGGTATCGCACAATTGAGGTCGGACAAAATCTCAACAGCATCGATAAAATGTCTACCCGTAGCAACTGCAAATTCAATACCGCGCCCCAGAAGTCCGTGAATGACGTGACGGGTTTCTTCAGATATACGGTGCTGACGGTTTAGCAGGGTTCCGTCCAGATCGGAAACAACCAGTTCTATTTTCATGCTTGAATTCATCGCCCGTTTAAATAGTGAGTTCTATGCGATTGGCTTCCGGTCCAGAATGCAATTCTTAAAAATCATTTTCTCCGTTTTTTCGTGGAATCCAATGCCTGACACAGGATTCCTTCCAAGTTTTGGATTACTTTGGTTCAGTGATTTCGAGCACGCGATTCATTTCGATTTTACGATCAATAACCTGGCTTTTCCCCGATGGCCAGGCCACCTCAATTTTATCAATTTTTTTATTGCTCCCAAGGCTAAAATAAAGCGGATACAAGCTTTGAGATAGATAACCAGACTTACCATGGTGCATTTTTGTGTAGACGTCGTTACCTGCAAAAACTTTAACCATGGCGCCTACGCCGCTCTTATTGGAACTCTTACCGTTCAGCTTTACATTGAGGTAATTGAGTTTTTTCTTAGCGCTCAAATTACTGATAAGAACCATCGGGGGCTGGTTGAATTCCAATGTCACTATATCCTGGTCACCATCCTGGTCCAGGTCAAAAATGACAGATGACCGCGACCCTAACGCACTCCAGATCACCCTGCGCCCCCTTGTTGTTCCGCATAAATTACTGCCGGCGTCCCTGCCGGAACAATTTATATCAAACCATGGCGCAGCGGTGATGCCGTTCTTTCTTGGTTCAACGCCGACAATATACTCGCTGTCGAGGAAACCCTTTCCCGCGTTATTGAGGAGCAGGGAATTGACTGCATAACGGAATGGATAGTTCATGCTGGAAGCGATAAACACATCTTCGTATCCATCTGAATTCAAGTCCCCGGAACTTAATCCCCAGGGCCAGTAATTTTCAGCACCAATTTGATCTGAAATTTCTGAAAATTGGCCGTTCCCCTCGTTGCGGTAAAACGCATTGCCAAAAATGCTGGCACCATCGGTCTGCAAGAAGCTTTCCGGGTAGTGTGCTTCCATCTTCATTTTTTCTTTGGCGACACTGAGCTTTTCAGCCATGTCGGAGTGCATATCAGTGACATAGATATCCATATCGCCGTCGTTATCATAATCAAATGACGTAACCCCCATGGACCCCCAGGATGTTTTGGGGAACAGTTCCCGGCTCTTGCGAACGAACTTTTTCCCTTCAACGTTTTCGTAGTACTCGTCATTGCCTTGCATATTGATTACGTATAGATCCGGCCAGCCGTCATTGTTTCCATCGACAACCACTGCGTCGCCACTCCAACTCGAATCAACCAGATTTACTTTTTCGGTGACATCTTCAAAACGATTTTTCCCTTTGTTTCTAAACAAAATACTGGTTTCCGTTCGTTCTGGCTTTAAATGACCAGCGAAGGCATCCTTATAGCCAACGTAATATTGTTGGTCAGTGACTACCTGCCCCTGGTCCGTATAAACAGACACATTGGATACTGTATCCGTGGTGTAGACGCCCACATTAGAAACGTAGAGGTCCAACAGGCCATCACGGTCATAATCGAAAAAGCTGGCACCTGAAGAATGCGCCTTAACCTCCGTTCCGGATCGTTTGGATATATCCTTAAAATGACCCTTGCCGTCATTTTCAAACAATATGTTGCCCGTTCGAACATTTGTAATATATAAATCCGGGTCACCATCGTTGTCAATATCACCAAAGGATGCGGCCACGCCGATTCGATCATCAATGTTCAGGCCTGCACTCTCAGTGATATTTTCAAATTTTCCTTTACCCAGATTGCGCCATAGCTCATTGCTGCCAGCCTGGCTTGCGAAATAAATGTCATAGCGGCCATCCAGGTCAACATCGGCTACAGCTATTGCGTTACCGTGATCGTAATGCACGGCTTTGTATACAGATGCCGCATCATCAACCAGCTTGTGACGGAAAGTAATACCACTATCGGTAAGCTCATCGCTGAATTTGAAGTCATGAAATACATCGAAACCGGTCGCTGTTTCAAGTTGTGCCTGCTTGCGCTCTGCTATCCAGCTGGGGTTAGCTGAGTCCGGCGGCTGTACCACTCGCTCGAATGTGACCCGGGAGAAATCTCGTATCAAAGTCTTTAAGCCTTCTTCCGTGAAATCATTGTAATACCCTCTAATCCGTCCTTCCCAGTCGACCAATACAATCATGTCGCTATGCATAATCGGCATTTTGGTATCTTTGGGGTCGTCAGCTACCGGCAGTTTGAATCCGTTTTTGATTAAGCCCCATGTAGCCTCTCTGGGCCCGGTGAGAAAATGCCACTGAGAAGTATCCAATTCTCGATCTTTAATATAATTCGCCAGCACTTCAGACGTGTCATGGTCCGGGTCAACACTTATGCTTACGAGGCGTGTGTGCTTCCAATTATCGGATTCTTTAAGGCGGTTCTGTATTTTGTTCATTAATGCGGTCTGTACCGGGCAGCTACCTTTACATTGGGTAAATATAAAGTTGGCAATCCAGACATGCCCATAAAGATCGTGCGATGCAACTTGGTCTCCGCTTTGGTCTGTTAGCACGAATTGTGGCAGGCGGGTCAGAATTCTTACCAAATCTTTGTGCTCTGTAACGCCGTTGGCTTGTTCGCTCCGCGCGTTGGCGGCTTTGGCGGCCACGGATTCTTCGTTTGCATAGCTTTTTTCGCAACCCGTCAGCGCTATACCGAGGAACACGATTAATGTATAAGTCGATAGCGAACTTTTTGCTAAAGGGGGCATTGTTTATTAACCTGTGTACGATACGTAAAGACAACTCTACACTATGCTGAGCAATGACCAATAATATCGAAGCGATACAGACAGTCAAAGCTGATTTTACCAGCCATAGTAGCCATCATCCTGATTGCGAATATAGACTTTGCCTATAAGGGTCTCATGTGCGAAGCCGCAAAACTGGTCGCCCCTTAGCTGCATAGTCTGCTCATCCTGGGTAGTGAACTGCAACTCAAAATTGAGCCCAGGCACCGCAATTTCTTTCAGTCCAAACTCAGGTAACGCAAACGAATACACATAATCATTACTCTTTAGTTTCAAATTCACTTTGGAATTGTCGGGAAGAAACAAGTCCTGCACCGAGTGCTGGTCGTCACTGGAGCCGAGCACACCATCGGCGCCGGGGTAGCGAAAGTACCAGTTAAATTCATCACCCGTGACTTCTATAACGATCGAATCCAGGCGATGCTGCGGGTGGTCTGCCGCGCAAGCCGAACACAACAGGGCTAAAAGCAGGACAACCGGATGCCGCTTACAATTGTACGAGTTATACAAGGCCAATCTGCACGTTGGTTGCGCCAAATTGAGTCGTGGTTCCAGCGATAATGTAGCCGTCGAACTAAGACTGTTTTGCGGCACGCTTACTTCCGACGCACTCGGTTAAGCAAATCGCGGTTGGTCGGTAAGGACGCAATAAAGGTTTCAGCTTGCACACTATTTTCCCGAATCAGCCGACTTGCAATCTCTCCATCCCTCTGCCATTGTCGATAGCGACTGTCCTTGATGTCAGTGACAAACCCCATACCGTATAGCACATACTGCAGGCTCGCAGAAGCAAACAACTCAATGCGGTAATTAGACTCATACAACCAGGGCACCTGAGTGCGCCACAGCGCCAGTGATTCCTGCAGACTCTCGGGAACTGATTCGATTTCGCAGTGGTCGCGCCAATAGCCCGAGTCCCTGCGCTCGGTCAGGACATAATGCAGTTTCAGAAAATCTATGACAGCGCGCCAATGCTGACGGGTAATTTCGTTGAAGCGCCGGGCAACCACTGGCATTGCGGCGCTGTCCTGGGGTAACTGCTCGCTGATCCATTCAGCAGATTTTTCAATCAGAATCATTGCGCTAGCCTCCAGCGGCTCGACAAAACCCGCAGACACTCCGACAGCGACACAGTTCCTGTGCCAGAAAGCCTGCCGATGACCGGGTTGAAACGCAATTTTACGCGGGCTGGGCTGAACCTTCGCCAGCATTGGGTCGGCCTTGAGGTATGCCGCCAGTTCTTCCTCGGCTTTTTCTATAGATATGTGCTGACTGGAAAACACGTAGCCAATGCCGCGTCGACTGGGTAATGCGATGTCCCAGACCCACCCGGCAGACTGCGCCGACGCCTTTGTGCATGAGGCAATGGGGGCATCTTCCGTCGCATATTCGGCCTGCACGGCCAGCGCGGTATCGTTAAACAAGTAGTCTCGCTGCGATACAAATGGAATGTTGTAGTGCTTACCGATTAGGAGAGCCGCAAAGCCGGTGCAGTCAACAAACATGTCGCCCGCAATCGTTTCACCGGAGGCCAATTGCAGTGCTGCGATATCGCCGTTTTCAGCCGCCATGATCTGCTCAACATGCCCCAACCGGTACTCTACCCCCAACTTGTCGACGCAGTGGCCGTGCAGTAATTCCACAAACTTGCCCGCGTTCAGATGGTAACCATAATTGAGACTGAAGGCGTACTCGGGGGTTTGCGGTTGTTTGGGGGCAAGGCCCTGATCACACACACGCCCCTGCGGGCAGACGGTATCACCAAAGCTAATGTTTGTATGGGAATCTTGCCAATGCGCCGCCAGGTTGATATTGGCGTAACCACTGGGCGCGCTAAACGGGTGATGGTAGGACTCACCTTGCCCCCTGTGCCAGCCGATAAACTGGGAACCTTGTTTGAAGCTGGCATCGCAGCCGCGTAGAAAGTCAACTTCCGATACGCCGATTCGGCGCAAGGTATCGCGCATCGTGGGCCAGGTCCCTTCTCCCACACCAAGGTTCGGTACGTTGGGTGACTCCAGTAGAACAATGCGCGTACCCGGGCCACCCTCTGCGGGAGGCTTATGCTTTGCCGCAA
>JBBKXJ010000051.1:0-4455 GCA_037969395.1 Pseudomonadales bacterium | reverse complement strand
ACGAATAAAACAGTGTTAGCTGCTGTGCCGGCTGCTGCCGCAGACCATTCGAAAACACACATGTCTATCTCATTAATGCGTATAACGTGCTGATCGGATGTTCGCGACATTGTCTTTTTTGCCTGAAAAATACCAATTATAACCGCACTATCACGAATGACGAGCATCCGCCGCCCCCCACGGCATGTCACCGCATCATACGCAGCTGCGACTTTGGCGTTTTCTTGCAGATATAACCACAACGCATTGCCGCGCTGTTTATAGTGAGGAGTGGCTCACTTGACGCGCGTCACTCCTTATGCAGAAACGGCTGCGAACGCCGCAGCTGTATCGCTTTTAGTCGTCCTGTTGGTTCTGCAGCACCTCACCGGAGGTTGCATCGAGATCAACGTCCCATTCCTGGCCGGCTTTGTCGCGCAGCTCTACCTGGTAGACGTATTTGCCATAAGAGTCTTCCAGCTCGGTGTCGGTAATGGTCGCCTCCGGATGCTCTTTCATAACAACCTGATTGAGCGCTTCAAACGATTTGATTGTGCCAGACTCCTGCAGCTTCATTGCCTCGTCAATGCGAACATCGGCAACAGCCGTAGTAGCGGCCAAACCTAATACTGCAGTGGCTACAAGAATTGCGCCGGCTTTTGGTGCTGAAATAATTGATGCCTTTTTCATGTTAATCTCCAAATGTTTCAAGTTAATGTGTTTACCACGGTTGTTAAGATACTGCGGCAAGCTTAATTGGAGATTAATTTTTCAGGGAGTCGAAGATATTGACCGGTTTATTTATCACCTCGCGCGGGGCGCAATCTACGATTTTTTGTTAGCGGTGATAATGGCACGGCGCGGCGCGGGATAGCCTTCGATGGTTTTGCTGGCGTCTTGCGGGTTGAGAAAATCCTTGAGCGAGTGGAATGTCATCCACTCGGTTGTGCGCTGTTCTTCGCTTGTGGTGACCGTTACATCAATCACTTCGACATTCTCAAACTTCATTTTGCGCAGCCAGGAACACAGCGTTGCGCAGGTGGGAATAAACCACACGTTGCCCAGTTTGGAATAGCGCGCTTCCGGCACCAACACCTCCCCCTCTCCGCCTTCGATAACCAGGGTTTCCAGAATCAGCTGGCCAGAGGGGCGCAGCGCCTCACGCAGTTCAAGCAGGTGGTCGAATGGTGAACGACGATGGTACAGGATGCCCATGGAGAATACACTGTCGAAGGCGTTGAGCTGAGCCGGCAGCTGTTCCAACCGCTGCGGTACTACCCACACGCGCGGGTCTTGCAAATATTGTTGCAGCGCCCAGTACTGGAAGATAAACAGCGGCGTGGGATCAATACCCACGACCAGCTCAGCGCCAGCGCCGGCCATGCGCCAGCAATGGTAGCCACTGCCGCAGCCGACATCGAGCACCATGCGATCTTGCAGCGGTTCTATGGCATGTATCAACCTCTCCCACTTAAAATCGGAACGCCATTCCGTGTCGATAGCAACGCCACAGATTTCGAATGGCCCTTTGCGCCACGGGTGCAGGCCGTGCAACGCCGTTTCAAGCTGCGCAAGGCTTTGCTGATTGCAGTCTGCTGCTGAACCAGCGGTGACTGCCGACGCATTCAAATCGACTGTGGAGATATTGATTGCCGGCAACGCCAGCAATGCTGACTGCCAGCGAGCGATATCGGCATTGCGTTGTATGTCCAGAGAATAGCTTATGTGCTCAGCCAGCTGCGTCGACCAGCGATCCAGTGAGCTACTTTGCAGGAGCTGCAACAGTAATGTGTAGTCGAGCGCTGGTATCATTTAAAAGCGACCATCGAGACGAAATTAAAACACTGGAACCAGACCGCTGTGCGACTAAAGCCGGCCTCTGCCAGCCGCGCACGATGTTGTTCGAGGGTTTCCGGCAGCAACACGTTCTCAAGCGCGGTACGCTTCTGACTAATCTCAAGCTCGCTATAGCCTTGCGTCCGTTTGAAATCGTGATACAAATCGATAAAGGTTTCGTTCAGGGTAGCGTCGATAAAACGAATTTTCTCTGACAGAATAAGCACAGCGCCGGCACGCATACCGGCATGAATGCGCTTAAGCAGGTGCAGTCGCTGCGCCACATCGACGAATTGCAGCGTATAGTTAAGCGCTACAACCGAAGCGTTAGACACGTCAGTTGAACAGATATCTTCGCAGCGTAACTGCACCGGCACGGGTGGCGGCTGCTCGTCTAACACTTGTTGTAAGCGGTTCAGCATCGCCTGTGAGTTGTCGACGGCCACCATGACACAACCACTCTGCGACAGCCGCTGCGCCATGGCAAAGGTAGTAGCGCCGAGTGAACAGCCGAGGTCATATATCGTGGTGTTCGGCTGGCTGAATTTCTCTGCCAGCACGCCGCTGATGGTAATAACTGTGCTGTAGCCGGGTACCGACCGCTGGATCATATCCGGAAAGACTGCGGCCACCGAATCGTCAAAACTGAAGCCCGCGATTTCGCCCAGCGGCTGCGCGAAAATTGTGTCTTTTTTATTTTCGACCATCGAGGTGCAACGTCCTAGCTTACTTGCTCCACTGGCCACCGCGGGCTTTATTATATTTCTTGTGGCGCAAGGGTGCCTTGGTGGCACTGCGTTTGCCGTTTCTGGTTTTACTATACGGTGAGGTAGCGGCCGGCACCAGCTTACCCGGTCCATCGCCGATCAAATCCTTGCGCTTCATTTTCAACAGTGATTCGCGCAGATAGCCCCAATTCTTCTCATCGTGGTAGCGTAGAAACGCTTTTTGCAGACGCCGCTGCTCGATATTTTTTGCGGTAAACACGCGCTCGCCTTTTTTGTAGCTAAGCTTCTTCAGCGGGTTGCGGCCAGAATGATACATGGCGGTAGCCAGCGCCATCGGCGAAGGGTAAAAGGTTTGCACCTGGTCCACGCGAAATTTGTTCTGCTTCAACCACAGCGCAAGATTGAGCATGTCTTCGTCTTCGCAACCAGGATGCGCCGCAATAAAATACGGGATGAGATACTGCTCTTTACCGGCCTGCTTCGAGTACTTATCGAACATTTTCTTAAAGGTGTGGTAACTGCCCATACCCGGTTTCATCATTTTGTTCAGCGTGTTGTCTTCGCTGTGCTCAGGCGCTATTTTTAAATAGCCGCCCACATGGTGGGTTACCAGCTCTTTAACATATTCCGGGTCGAGCACAGCCAGGTCGTAGCGCAAACCCGAGGCGATCAGAATGCGTTTTATGCCGGGGATGCTGCGCGCCTTGCGATACAGTTGTGTGGTTGGCGCATGGTCGGTCTCAAGGTTCTTGCAAATCGTCGGGAACACACAGGAGAGGCGACGACAGTTAGCCTGTATAGCGTCGTCATTACAGTTGAGCTGATACATGTTTGCGGTCGGGCCACCGAGATCAGAGATGGTGCCGGTAAAGCCCGGCACCTGATCGCGAATGGCTTCGATTTCGTCCAGCACCGATTGCTCCGAGCGGCTTTGTATAACGCGCCCCTCATGCTCGGTAATCGAGCAAAATGTGCAGCCGCCAAAACAGCCGCGCATGATATTAACCGAGGTTTTGATCATGTCATAGGCGGGAATGGTCGCATCGCCGTAGCTGGGATGCGGCCGGCGCTGGTACGGTAAAGCGAACACCGCATCCATTTCGTGAGTTTGCAGAGGGATGGGTGGCGTGTTGACCCAAATCTCTCGCGTGCCGTGTTTTTGAATCAGCGCGCGAGCATTATGCGGGTTGCTCTCCTGATGCAACACGCGCGACGCGTGCGCGTACAGAGCGGAATCGTTATGCACTTTTTCATACGACGGCAGGCGAATGTAGGTGGTAGCGGCTATCTCCGGATTTTTGCTCAACGCTTTGGTCGCCAACGGCATGGGAATAATGCGCACGGCCTGCACGTCATCTTCGGCTGCTGGCTGCTGTGGGGTAGCCTTGCCACTGTCGCAGCTGGTTTCTTCGTTTCCGTATTGATACGGATTGGGGAGTTTATCGATCTGGTTCGGCCAGTCGATGCGGGTGGAATCGATTTCGGTCCAGCCGGGCGGCGGTGCGCTGCGGATAATGGTCGTGCCGCGAATATCAGTCAAATCTTTAATGTCGCGACCCAACGATATCTGGTGCGCTACTTCGGCAATGGCGCGTTCGGCATTGCCGTATAACAACAGGTCGGCGGTGGCGTCGATCAGCACCGAGCGCCGCACTTCATCGCTCCAATAGTCGTACTGGGCGATACGCCGCAGACTGGCTTCGATGCCGCCGATAACCACCGGCACATCACTATAGGCCTCTTTGCAGCGCTGGCTATACACAATGACCGCGCGATCGGGACGCTTGCCGCCAGCACCGTGCGGTGTGTAGGCATCGTCATGGCGCATACGCAGATCAGCCGTGTAGCGGTTGATCAATGAATCCATATTGCCGGCAGTGACGCCGTAAAATAAATTCGGCTTGCCGAGTGC
>JBBKXJ010000050.1:0-34958 GCA_037969395.1 Pseudomonadales bacterium | reverse complement strand
TACACATGGCCGGCCTCAACCAGCGGGCGGAAGTGACGCAGAAACAATGCACATAGCAATGTGGCGATGTGCAGGCCGTCGGAGTCGGCATCAGCCAGAATGCACACTCTGCCGTAGCGCAGACCGTCGAGGTTGTTTGACGCCGGGTCTACGCCCAGCGCGATGGCAATATTGTTGATTTCTGCTGAGGCCAGAATCTCGTTCGAATCGACCTCCCAGACATTCATGATTTTGCCCTTCAGCGGCAGAATCGCCTGGAACTCACGACTACGCGCCTGCTTGGCCGAGCCGCCAGCCGAGTCACCCTCTACCAAAAATAATTCGGTGCGTTCCAGGTCCTGGCTGGAGCAGTCGGCCAACTTGCCGGGCAAAGCCGGCCCGCTGGTAATTTTTTTACGAGCGACTTTTTTGCTACTGCGCAGTCGCGCCTGGGCGGAGAAAATGGCGAACTGCGCTAGCTTCTCCGCCTCTTCGGTGTGCTGATTTAACCACTGGCCAAATGCATCTTTGGCGACATTGGAAATAAACGCGACGCACTCGCGCGATGACAATCGCTCCTTGGTTTGACCGGAGAATTGTGGATCTTTTAATTTTGCCGACAACACATAACTGCAGCGCTCCCAAATATCATCGGGACTGAGCTTGATGCCGCGCGGCAGCAGGTTCCTGAGCTCGCAAAACTCGCGCAATGCATCGAGCAAGCCGCTGCGTAAGCCATTGACGTGCGTACCACCCTGCACAGTAGGGATCAGGTTTACGTAACTCTCGGTAATTAACTCGCCGCCTTCGGGCAACCATTGCACCGCCCAGTCGACGGTTTCGTTGCGGCCGGGAAAGCTGCCCACAAACGGCTGCGCCGGCAACACTTCGAAGCCCCGGGTGGCGTCGGTCAGATAATCGGTCAGGCCATCTTCAAAATACCATTCGTGTTTGTCGCCGCTTTTTTGCTCTAAAAATGTCACCGTCAGCCCGGAACATAAAACGGCCTTGGCGCGTAGCACGTGCAACAAGCGCGGAATGGAATACTTCACAGAATCGAAGAATTTAGGGTCAGGCAGAAAGCTGACTTTGGTGCCGGTGTTGCGCGCACCTACGCTGCCTACCATTGCCAGTGGAGCGACACGTTCACCGCCGGCAAATGAAATCGTGTGAACTTGTGCGTCGCGGCGAATTTCGACCTCAAGATGCTGCGACAACGCATTCACTACCGACACCCCCACGCCGTGCAAACCGCCGGAGAACTGGTAGTTGTCGTTAGAGAATTTACCGCCGGCGTGCAGTCGGGTGAGAATCAGCTCCACCCCGGGCACCCCCTCTTCGGGATGTATATCCACTGGCATACCGCGACCGTCATCGGTCACTTCCAGCCAGCCGTCCTTGCGCAGCACCACGTCAATGCGCTTGGCGTATCCCGCCAGCGCCTCATCGACACTGTTATCGATCACTTCCTGCGCCAGATGATTCGGCCGACTGGTGTCGGTATACATACCTGGGCGCTTGCGCACCGGCTCCAGCCCGGTTAAAACTTCGATAGATTCAGAGGTATATTTAGCCATAGACCTGTATTAGCAAATGTTGTGGCGAAGCACAGCCTGGCAACCATGCGTAATATTTGGCGCGGTATTGTAGAGCAAGCGCTTACGCTAGCCTATTGAAAAACAGAGAACGGGAACGCCTTATAAAAGTTGTTAGTTAATAGCCGGTGGATTGCAGATCCACCTTTAGCTGTGCATTTTCAAGCCGTCGCACCTCGGTTTCCATATGACCGTCGGCATGCAGCTCCAACCAGCGGTAGCCGGGCGCTTTATCATCAACTTTAAATTCGTCGTTGCCCGGCGCAAACTGCACGCAGGTAGACGGCGTGGACATGAGCAACATAGCATCGCGCTGCTGCTCGAAGAGCTGATGAACATGCCCCCAAAGCACGCCCCGCACGCCTTTAAAATTATCCAGCAAAGCGAGAAACTCATCACCGTTGGAGATTTTTTGCTCATCGAGCCACCGACAACCGATAGGCACCGGCTGATGATGCAGACAAACCAAACTAAATTTTTGCGGATACTGCTGTAGACAGGCGTGCAGAAACCCGAGCTCGGTGCGCGCGATAACGCCGCCCACCGCACCGCGCATGCTGGAATCGAGCATGATGATTTGCCACTCGCCAATGCAGGCGCGGCGCGCCAGCTCGTTACCCGACCCGACGACCGAACGCATGCAATCGACGCTATCGTGATTGCCGTTAATCCATAATTTAGGCTGAGGAAATTTCTTTAACTTGGATTGCAGGCTCTCATAAGCGGCGCGGCTGCCGTGGTCGGCTATATCGCCAGTCACCAAAATCACATCGGGTGCAGGTGTACATTCCGCAATGGCCTGCAATACGAGGCTCAGGCTGTGGTCGGTTTCCATTTCCAACAGGGCAAAGTCGGTATTCTCGCCCAAGTGAGTATCGGTAATATGCGCAATGCGCACGGGCCTGGAAAAATTGTCGAGCGCTATATGCAAAACATTGGCTCGCTAACCGCTCACCGACTCGAGCACACGGCCATGCTGTAGACAAAGCGCCAGCCACTCGCCGAGAAACTTGTTCAGTTGCGCTTTTTCATCAGGCTGATACATATTTTTATTAGGGTAAGTATATTTCGGATGCAAATTTCTGTGCGTGTCGCAGGCAACCACTTCGGCCATTTTTGCATCATGATAAACGCGTACCTGCAGTGCCGGCCCTTTTATCCACGGCAGCAACATGTCTTGCTGTTTGATTAGCAGCGCAGTCGTATACGGGTTACGTTCACGCACCGTTATTTCCACCAGACAACTGTCAAAGCCCTTTAATTCAAGCGCGAATTCACAACTGTCACAGACTTGCCAGTCAGGAAACAGTTTCATTAGGCGCAGGTAATTGGTGTCACACTCCGCCTGCATGCCTGATAGATCGGTTAAGAATTGTTTACGCCGCATATGCGTTTATCGCTCAAGACCTTTTCACCAGTTTACCAGCTTCGACGCGCCAAGCGAGTACATTTTGGTAGCGTCACAAGTTGTTACTTGCGTACCGGTAAGCAGATCACACTGTTGCAGGACCGTAGCATAAGCGCAGCGACAGAGGTCGATCAAAGTTCGCTTCAAGTTGCGAATAGACTTGGTTATTTTCCACTAATACATGCGTTAGTCACAGACATTTTGCTAGAATGCGCCGGGAATAAATTTGCCACCAATCCCCCCTAAAGGAATATTTATGCAAAGGCCAATACGCTGCCTCAAAGTGACTGCAGCGCTATGTATTCTGGTGACTCTGTTGCCTCTGTGTGTGCGCGCCGATACGTTGGCGGACATTTACGAATTGGCGCTGGAGAATGATGCTGAGCTGAAAGCGGCCAGGGCGAGCTATAAAGCCAGGCGAGAAATTAAGACGCAGGGGCGGTCAGCACTACTGCCACAGGTGGAGGCGTCAGGTGAGTACTCTGAATCCGATATCGATTCCGACAGCATACGCATTCAGCCGATCACCAATACTGAATACGAAACTTTCCCCTCTGCCGCGAATAGCAATACGGATACCAAAGGCTATACCATCAGCCTGCAACAAAATATCTTCAATCTGCCAGCCTGGTTTAGTTTTAAACAAGGCAAACAACTCTCCAAACAGGCCCGAGCGGATTTCTCGGCCGACCAACAAGCGGTAATAGTGCGCGTGGCTGAAGCCTATTTTAACGTGTTGCGCGCGATCGATAATTTGCAAACGGCCAACGCTGAGGTGAAGGCACTGAAGCGCCAACTTGAACAAACCCAGCAACGTTTTGAGGTCGGCCTGATCGCGATCACCGATGTGCATGAGGCGCGTGCCGTCTACGATACTGCGGTGGTCACCCAACTGGAGGATAAAGGCGAGCTGGCGATTTCATATGAAGCATTAACCGTGCTTACCGGTCGGTCGCACAATAACCTGTGGCTACTGAACGAAAAATTCCCGATTACCGAACCCACGCCGGCCAAGCGCGCCGAATGGGTCGACTTCGCGTTGCAAAACAATTTTGTACTAAAGTCGGCGGGATACGCGGCAGCGGCGTCGCATCAAAATGCGAAATCGAAAAAATCTGAACATTTGCCCAAACTAACCGGCAGTTACACCTATATAGACAATGAAGAAGACGGCGACACGACGGTCGACAACGTTGGCAGGTTCCCGGTAGACACCGCTACCGAAGGCAGCACAGTGTCACTCAATCTGGAACTACCGCTGTATAGCGGCGGCTTTACCAGCTCGGCGCGCCGTCAGGCTTACCATGAATATATTCAGGCGCGCGAAACCTATATCAACACCCAACGCAATACCGTACAAAGCACGCGCTCGCTGCATTTGACTGTGGTAACCGATGTCGGCAAAGTCAAAGCTCGCAATTTGGCCATCACGTCGGCGCAAAGCGCGCTGGATGCCACCCAGGCCGGCTATGAGGTGGGTACGCGTAATATCGTCGACGTGCTGGAATCACAGCGGTTTTTGTTTCGGGCGCTGTTTGACTACTCCAACGCGCGTTATGACTACGTGATTAATATGCTGAGATTGAAAGAGCAAGCCGGCATACTGTCGCCGGAAGATATCTACGGCCTGAACAAATGGCTAGAGCAGCCCCAGCCGCCCAGCGCTCAAAAGCAGTCGTCTAACGATTAATCCAGATAACGCTGCACTGTTTCGAACTGCCGCTGCAGCGCGCCGCGATTGTCGGCAACCACCTGCTGATTGCTGTCGCCGGCTTGTCGGCGTTTGTTCTCATCGTTTAATAATAGCGTTAGCTGCATGCACAGCTGTCGCTGGTCCTGCACAATCGTCAAGCCGCCTTGTTCCGCCAGCACCCGCGCGACGTCGGTGAAATTAAACACATGTGGTCCGCTAATTACGGGCAATCCCCAGGCCGCCGGTTCGATCATATTGTGCCCGCCGGTAGCGACCAGGCTACCGCCGACGAAGGCAATATCACAGGCGCCAAACAGCAGACTTAACTCTCCCATCGTGTCGGCCAGCAGAATGCGTGTGTGCTGATCCAGCGACTGTGTTTGACTGCGTCGCTGTGTCGGTATTCCTGACGCCTGGCAGAGCGCATAAACGGCGTCAAAACGTTCAGGATGGCGTGGCACAATAACCAGCAATAAATCAGGAAACTGCTGCTGCAACTGCTGTTGTGCGGCGAGCATAATCGCGTCTTCACCATGATGCGTACTAGCGGCTATCCATATGCGTCGTTGCTCGCCGGCTGACCATTGTGCCCGCAATTGCTGTGCCTGCACACGCAGCGCCTGGTCGAACTGCACGTCAAACTTAATACTTCCGGTCACGGCAACTCGATTTTCAGCCAGGCCAACAGCAATAAACCGCTGCGCATCGCTGCCATTTTGCGCACACACGAAGCTCAGGTTGCCCAGCATGCTGCGCGCTAAGCGGCCAAGTTTTGCATAGCCCTGCGCTGAGTTTTGCGACAGCCGTGCGTTTATTAACAATGCCGGGATGTCGCGCTGTGCGGTGTAGTGCAAAATGTTAGGCCATAGCTCGGTCTCGATGATGAGCAGCAGCTCGGGTCGCATGGCGTCGAGAAAGCGGCGTACAGCGAAAGGCAAGTCATACGGCGCGTAGACGTGTATTACCGAGTCACCAAAACTACGCCGCACCTGAGCCGAGCCGGTAGGTGTCATGGTAGTGATCAGCAACTGTCGCTGTGGGTATTCGGCCTGCAATCTTTCAATTAGCGGCAATGCCGCCAACGTCTCACCTACCGATACCGCGTGTATCCAGATAACACCGCCTTTTTGCGCGGGCAAACCCAGGCCGAAGCGCTCGCCAATACGCTGGCGATAGTCTGGCGCTCTGCGCGCCCGCCACAGCAGGCGCAGCAGAATCAGGGGAATGCCTAGGTAAAGCAAAATGCTGTAGAGGCGGCGAGACATGGCAGTTAACTTTGGATTCCGGTCAAAACAAACGAGTGCGCTATACTGCGCCGCATGCAAAAACGTGATTTAAAAACCGATATTATCATCTTTGGCGGCGGCATCGCCGGGCTGTGGTTACTCAATCGGCTGACCGCTGCTGGCTACTCTGCCCTGCTATTTGAAACCGACGCGTTGGGTTGCGGCCAAACCCTGGCATCGCAGGGTATGGTACACGGCGGTATCAAATATGCGCTCGGCGGCGCGCTAAGCGGCGCGTCGGAAACGATTGGTGCAATGCCGGCGCGCTGGCGACGTTGCCTGGCTGGTGATGATGCGGTGGATTTAAGCGGCGTGCGCGTACTTTCAGATCAGTTTTACATGTGGTCCAACGCATCATTAACATCAAAGTTTACAGCGTTTGCGGCCAGCAAAACGCTGCGCGGCCGCATCGAACGCCTGCCCGCCGCTGAGTGGCCGGAGATTTTTAAAAACCCGAAGTTCAAAGGGCACGTATACAACTTGCACGACCCCGTGCTCGACACCAGCTCACTACTTGAACAACTGGCAGCACCGCACCGCGAGCGTATTTTTCAAATTGACTGGTCGCAGGCTCGCTTGCAGCGCGACCCGACGACGCAACAGCTACAAAGCCTGTGGGTGGAAACAGACGACGGCACCGTTAAGCTGGCAGCGCAGCTGTTTATTGCCGCTGCCGGTGCGGGCAATGCGCAAATTATTGCCGACGCGGCTGGCGGCGCACCGGAGATGCAGCGTCGGCCATTACACCAGGTGGCACTAACGCAGGCCAACTTGCCACACCTGTACGCACACGCGCTGGGCAGCAAGTCATCGCCGCGGGTCACCATATCGACTCACTTCACCTCCAACGGCCAACCGCTATGGTATCTCGGCGGCGACCTTGCCACCGAAGGCATCGAACGCGATGCGCCCAAGCAGCTGGCCTTTGCACAGCAAGAGCTGGCAAGCCTGCTGCCATGGGTCGACTTAAGCGCTGCCGACTGGCGCAGCTTCAGCATTGATCGCGCCGAGCCTCAACAAACACAGTTGATAAAACCCGATGACGCGTTTGCCGAGCTCGCCTCTGACTGCAATAACCTGTTGGTATGCTGGCCAACCAAATTGACCCTGGCGCCGCGGCTTGGCGATATCGTGGTCGACAGGATTGCACAGTCGGCATTGCAGCCAGCCGGCGGCGCAGCGGTTGTCGGGTTGGAGGATGTGCTGCCGCACGCCGAAGTCGTCGCCTCCTACTGGGACAAGCTGTTCGCATGACTGTTTTCGTATGAAACGGCGCACTCTCGGCGCGACCGGCATACAGGTATCACCGCTTGGCCTTGGCACCGTTAAGCTGGGCCGCGATCAGGACGTAAAATACCCGACCGCATTCACCATTCCGGATGACCAGGCCGCAGGCAAACTGTTGCGCCGCGCTCGTGAACTGGGCATTAACTTGCTCGACACTGCGCCTGCCTACGGCAACAGCGAGCAGCGCCTGGGCGAGCTGCTCAGCGGGCAAACGCAGGACTGGGTAATTTGCAGCAAAGTGGGCGAGGAGTTTAACAACGGCCAATCGCACTTCGATTTCACGCCGGAAAATACTCGCCGCAGTGTGCTGCGCAGCCTCAAACGTTTACAGCGTGATTATCTTGATATTGTTCTGGTTCATTCTGACGGCAACGATGTTGACATCATCGAGCGCTACGGCACGCTGCAAGTGTTGGCTGGGCTCAAAAAGGAAGGCTTGATTCGCGCGGTTGGCTTCTCCGGCAAAACGCTTGCGGGAGGGTTGCGCGCAGCCGAACAATCCGATGTGATGATGGTCACTTACAATCTGGACTATAAGGATGAGGTCGAACTGCTGGATTATTGCGCCACGCACAACAAGGGTGTGCTGATAAAAAAAGCGCTGGCCAGTGGCCATCTTGGCGAAGACGTTGGCGCCGGCTTACGCTTTGTTCTGCAACATCCGGCGGCCAGCAGCGTTATCGTTGGCACCATTAACCCTAAGCATTTAGCCGCTAATGTTGCATCGATTCGCGACTAGAGTCGCGAATCTGGCGCTCAGCTTTTGTCTGCGCGAATTTTTTCCACAATTGCCGTGGTCGAACAGTTATCCAGAAAATCCAGCACTTTCACTTCACCGCCATAGGCTTTAACAATCTCGCCACCGACCACGCCTTGCTCGTCATAGTCACCGCCTTTTACCAGCACATCCGGCTGGATAAGTTGCAGCAGGTTTTCCGGCGTATCTTCGCTAAAACCTACCACCCAATCCACCGATTCCAAACCGGCCAGCACAGCAGCGCGGCGCTCCAGAGAGTTAATCGGCCGGCCCGCACCTTTCAAGCGCCGTACTGAGGCGTCGGCGTTAATGGCGACAATCAGGCGATCACCCAACGCTCGGGCCTGATCAATATAACCGACATGACCGGCGTGGATTATGTCAAAACAGCCATTGGTCATTACCACCCGCTCGCCCTGGGCGTGCGCATCGTCGACCACGATCTTTAACTGCTCGGCAGTGATCACGCCGCGCTGCGGGCCACGCTGGCGCAGCACGGCACGACGCAACTCCGGCGCGCTGACGCTGGCGGTGCCGACTTTGCCTACCACTATTCCTGCTGCAATATTGGCGAGGCCTACCGCATCTGGCAATGTGCTGCCGGCCGCCAGCGACGCGGCAAGAGCAGAGATTACCGTGTCACCGGCACCGGTCACATCGTATACCTCGCGCGCACGAGCCGGAAGGTGCAGCTCGGGCAAACCCGCACGCAATAGTGTCATGCCGTGTTCGCCCCTGGTAATCAGCAACGCGCCCAGAGAAAACTCTTCGAGTAAACCCAGACCACGCTCTACCAGCTCAGCTTCGTTGCCACACTTGCCGACCACCGCTTCGAACTCGCTAAAGTTAGGCGTTAACAGGCTGGCATTCCTGTAGCGGCCGAAGTCGCTACCTTTTGGATCTACCAGTACCGGTATGTTGCGCTCATTGGCGGCCGCGATGAACGCCTGCGGATTGGCGATGCTGCCCTTGGCGTAATCAGACAATACCACGGTGCCCACATGCCCTAACAACTTGCAGAAACGAGCGTATAACTGCTCGGCATCCCCCGCCTGGAACGCTTCTTCAAAATCCATGCGCAGCAATTGCTGCTTCTGGCTCAGCACCCGCAGCTTGGTTATTGTCGGTTGTTCAACCGATGTGTGGAAGTCGCAGTACACCTGCGCGGCCTGCAACGCCTCGGTCAGGCTTTTGGCGTTCTCGTCATTACCGACGATGCCGGTCAACACTACGCCAGCGCCGAGAGAGGCGATGTTTAAGGCAACGTTACCGGCGCCGCCAGGCCGGTCTTCCAGCTCACCGATTTTAACAACCGGCACCGGCGCCTCCGGCGATATTCTGGCAGTCTCGCCGTACCAATAGCGGTCAAGCATGACATCGCCCACAACCAACACCTGCGCCTGCTGAAAGTTCGGCATAGAGAGTTTCATAGCGTGCTACTCAGACTCGAAAAGTCGGCATAATAGCATAGGGATTGCACGCTGACGGGAGAGCCGCTAAGGTGCGCTGGCCGCTTACAGGAGGCTTCATCGCAATGCAATTACCCGTGGATATAGACACCATCAAGGGCTTTCTCGCCGACCATGAAGGCGCGGCGTTGTACGCTGCAGCAGCCGAACTCTCGGCCCGTGGGCCATGCCTGGAAATAGGCAGCTACTGCGGCAAATCAACGGTTTACCTCGGTACTGCGTGCAAAAAAAACGCCAGCATTCTGTACGCACTGGACCACCATCGCGGCTCGGAAGAGCATCAGCCGGGCGAGGCCTATCACGACCCCGAGTTGTTCGACGGCAAGGTAGAATTGATGGACAGTTTTAAGGAATTCCGCCGCAGCATGTGTGCCGCCGATTTGGAAGAGACGGTCGTGCCGATCGTTTCGTCATCCGCCACGGTGGCGCGATTTTGGTCAACGCCTTTGGCGCTGGTATTTATCGATGGTGGCCATAGTCTGGCAGCGGCCATGACCGACTATCGTTGCTGGGCTGGCCACATCATGGCGGGCGGCATGCTGGCCATCCATGATATTTTCCCCAACCCTGAAGCTGGCGGGCAAGCGCCACATACCATATGGCAGCTAGCGCAGACTTCAGGCTTATTTGAGCCGCTGCCGCTCGTCGGTACGCTCGGACTGCTGCGCCGCGTCACTTAATGATAGTGCCGAATCCAGCAGCGATACGTTGGTAAATAACTGCGCCGCCGGTGTGTGTTCGGTTAATGCGTCGGCGGCCAGCAGCATCGCGGCTGCCGTCCAGGTCGGCTTTTCTTCCGGCCACAGTATATCCAGCACCATTTGATGGCCGGTCCAGTAGGCGCCGTCGGTATCACGCCATTGATGTAGCCAGCTATAAACTGTGACGGCGCGGGCACGATCCCCGGCAGCGAGCAAGGCCATGACTAACTCGCATGATTCGGCCACGGTGACCCAGGGTTCATCCGACACGCAGCGGCAGCCCAAACCCTGCTCTACAAACCTCGACCACTTCTTTTGCAAGTGCGCCTGCGCCAGCGGCTGCGGCACAACGCCGGTTAACACCGGATAAAACCAGTCCATTGAATAGCGTTGCTTGCTCTCCCAAGTGCGATCAAAGCGCTCAGGGCTATGCAGCAGTGCATTGCCCAGCTTGCGGCGTGCCTGCAGCCAATCGCTGTTGTCGATACCGAGCCGGGTGGCGATGTTGCAGGCGCATTCCAGGCTTTTGTAGATAGAGCTGCAACCGGTCACCAGCGCGTCCTGCTTTGCATTGCCATTGCGATCCACGGCCCAGTGAATATCGCCATGCGCAGTTTGCAGGCGCAGCACAAACGCAATCGCGGCCTCGACTACCGGCCACATTTTGGCCAAAAAATCGCGCCGTCGAGTTATCAGGTAATGATGCCATACGCCGGTGGCGACGTAGGCGACGAAATTTGTTTCGCGTTGCCCGTGTTGGTCGGCTATACCGTTTTTATATGATGCCCACCAACTGCCATCGTCAAGCTGCGTATTGGCAAGCCAGTCGTATGCGGCTTCGGCGGCGTCATATTCTGCTGCGATACTCAACCCCATCGCCGCTTCGGTATGATCCCATGGGTCGGCATGGCCGCCGTCGAACCAGGGAATGCAGCCGTCGTCCAGCTGGCAGGCAACAATGAAATTGACCGTGGGCCGCAAATAGTGCTCGGGATAATGGCCCCGTGCCAATAACAGATGAATCATTGCGGCAAACTGAAATACATCACGACACTTTTACCCATGAGCGGATTCAATAATTTTTCCAGAGTGCGGGTCAGCCATGGTCGGTCCATCAGATCCCACACTAAAAAGCGGTGATACGTTTTCACCAACCACGACCGTTCCTGAGTTTTCCAGAACAAACATTTCAACCACCAAAACGGCGCGTGCAAAGCGTGCGCCCAGTGTTGCTGGCAATAGGCAAAGCCTGTTTGTTCGATTTGGCGGCGCAATTGGCCGGCCTTGAAAATGCGCAAATGGCCACCTTCGTTGGCGTGATACTCGTCGCTGAATGCCCAGCATAACCACTCGGGCCAAAAGCGTGGCACGCTGGCGACAAAGTCTCCCCCGGGTTTCAGCACGCGCTCGATTTCGGTGAGTACGGCTTGATAGTCCGCGATGTGCTCAAGCACCTCGGAGCAAATCACCTTGTTGAAGGTATTATCTGCAAACGGCAGCTGCAGGGCGTTGGCCTGCGCTAAGCCGAAGCTTCTCGCCCTGTCTTCGGGCTGCAAAAAAGATTGGGCTTTGTCGCGTGTGGTTTGCAAATCGTCAAAGCCCAGATCAACGCCGACAGAATGCACACTGGCCTCGGTGTAAGCCGATATCACATGCCGACCTGCGCCGCAACCGAGATCGAGCACGCTATCGCCAGACCGCAAACCCAACTTCTCAAAATCAACGGTTAGCATGCGCCAACACGTGTTCGTAATAGTCGCTTAGCGTGTGTGCGAGCACGCGCCAACTGAACCTGGCGAGAATACGCTCGCGCCCACGCCGTGCCAGCTCGGCACGCCGCGCAGGATTATGCAGCAGGGCTGCTATCGCCGCTGCCAGTGCTTCGGCGTCGGCCGTTGGCACGATAATACCCGCATCGCCAACCACTTCGGGCAGCGCGCCGCCATCTGTCGACACTACAGGCACACCACAGGCCATTGCCTCACCGGCGGGCAGGCCGAAACCTTCATAGATTGACGGCACCACCGCCAGCGTTGCGCTGGCATAGCGCTCAACCAGTTGCTCGGTGCTAATACCGCGCTCAAATTGCAGCTCGCTACCCAAGTGTAGCCGACGGATAAGCTTTTCCGTCTTGCCGCCGGGTTTGGGCTTGCCGATGACCAACAGCTGCAATTCGGGAAATTCCTTGCGCAGAATCACAAAAGCTTTTAGCAAAAAGTGTAAGCCCTTTAAAGGCTGGTCGGCGGAAGCGGTCGCTATCAGGCGCTGCGCGGCACGCGGCGCTTGCGGGCACGGCTTAAACACTTCGGTGTCGATGCCGAGATAAATAAGCTCAATCGCCTCACGCGGGATCGAAAACGCGTTGGCAATATCGGTGCGCGAACAATCTGACACAGTAATCACATGTTTAAGCTTCGGCACCACGCGAATTTGCATGCGCAAAAAAGAATGCCAGCGCCTTATCAACAATCGCTCCCAGCAGCGATGGCTGGCGTTGAGAGCAATGCGTAGATCGCTGGTAATAGGATGATGAATGGTTGCGACCACCGGCAGGCCCATTTGCTGCAGCTGCAACAGGCCGCTGCACAGGCTCTGGTTGTCGTGGATCAAATCGTATTCAGAGCCGTGTTCGCGCAAATAGTTAACAACACGGAGCCCGAAACAGTAAGGTTCGGCAAAGCCACCGGTCAACTTGCTGAACCATTCGATAATATTTGCCCTGGACCGGAGATGGCGCGGCCGCAGCGAACCCAAACCGTTAGCGTACAGATTTAGCCCCGGCATTTTGATCAGGCGCACGCCGTCTACCAAATGCGGATACGGTTCGCCGGAAATCACATCGACTGAATGGCCGGCTTCCAGCAACGCCTTGCTGAGGTAACGAATATACACACCCTGGCCGCCGCTAAACGGATCGCTGCGATAGCCCAGCAGGCAGATGCGCAGTGATCGACGCGGCGCAGCTGCAACCGATAGCATGTCGGCTATTGGCTGCTGGCCGCCGACTAAAATAGACTCGGCAATTGTCATAGTATAAAAAGTGGTGTCCGCTTCTCGAATATTGTTCCGCTGCATCGCTGTATGCAGTTTGGTTGCATACGCTGTGATGCCCTGAGCCAGCCGAGCATTGCAGCTGGCTACGCTATAAAGCCGAGGATATGACGCGAGGAGGGCGGGATTGTAACCACCGCCGGAAAGAAAATCCAGCTGCGCCGACGCCGCTCAATAAGCGGAGATGTCTACGGATCGGCGCTATAATCGCTTAATATGACGTAAAATAATCAATCCCATAACTGCCCTTAAGGACTAATACCAATGCCTGACAGCCAATACAAAGGCATCATACTCGCTGGCGGCGCCGGCAGCCGTTTGTACCCGCTGACCAGCTCAGTGAGCAAGCAGCTGATGCCGGTCTACGACAAGCCCATGATTTACTACCCATTGGCCGTACATATGCTGGCCGGCATTCGCGATATTCTGATCATCAGCACCGACCGCGATCAGGCAGCATTTGCGGCACTGTTGGGCGATGGCAGTCAGTGGGGCCTGAACTTCAGTTACGCCGTACAACCGGAGCCTGGCGGTTTGGCGCAGGCGTTCTTAATTGGCGCCGACTTTATCGGCGACTCGCCGGTCAGTCTGGTACTGGGCGATAATATTTTCTACGCCGAAGGATTGTCGCATTTGCTGCAAAAAGCGGTAACGGACGATCAGGGCGCGACCATTTTTGCCTACTATGTGAATGACCCGAAGGCCTACGGTGTGGTCAGTTTTGACAAGCAAGGCAAGGCGATAACTATCGAAGAAAAGCCTGCGCAACCCAAATCCCATTACGCGGTGACCGGCCTGTACTTTTACGACAACGCCGTGGTCGACATTGCCAGACAAATCGCACCGTCGCCACGCGGCGAGCTGGAGATTACCGACGTTAACCGCGTTTATCTCGCCAATAATCGGCTAAACGTACAGCTGATGAGCCGCGGCACGGCCTGGCTGGATACCGGCACGCACAATTCGTTGCTGGACGCGGCCAATTTCATTCGCGTAGTAGAAGAACGCCAGGGGCTGAAAATCGCCTGCCCGGAGGAGATTGCCTACCGGCAAGGTTTTATCAATGCCGAACAGCTCAGCGCGCTGGCCGCGCCGCTGCTGAAAAGCGGCTATGGCGAATATCTTGAGCGCGTTCTAGAGGAGGGTATGTAATGCGCTGCATTGCCACACCGCTGCCGGGACTACAACTGCTCGAACCTGCCGTTTACGGCGACGAACGCGGTTTCTTTCTGGAAAGCTGGAACGCGCAAGCCTTTCGCGAATTGGGAATCGACGCTAACTTCGTGCAGGACAATCACAGCAGCTCGCGACAGGGCATTCTACGCGGCCTGCATTATCAAACCAAACAAACTCAAGGCAAGCTGGTGCGCGCGGTGGGCGGCAGTATCTACGACGTTGCGGTCGATCTACGTCAATCCTCCCCCACCTTTGGCCAATGGTACGGCGTCGAACTCAGCGTCGCCAACAAGCTTTTATTATGGGTACCGAAAGGGTTCGCCCACGGCTTTTATGTGACCAGCGAACAGGCAGAGATGACGTACAAATGCGATGACTACTATGCCCCTGAGCACGAAACCGCGCTGGCGTGGGATGATCCAACGCTGGCGGTTGACTGGCCGTTGGTTGCGGGGCTGGAGGTGCAGTTGTCGGCTAAGGATCGTGAGGGGCTGAGTTTCGACGAGGCGCCGAAGTTTGACTAACAAGCTTACGCTAACATTGCTACGCTGAATTGTCGCTGTTCTGGAAGTCGCGGCTGTTCAACTGTTGTAGTAACCGTAACTACGCCCGGTGAATGCGGAATAAATTACTCCTGCAGCTTTACCGAGACGGTACAGCTGATGCATCAATAAGCGACGTGAAAACAGACAGAAAACCAGCGTAAGCAATACCCCGATCATCTTCAATAAGGCTTTGCACAGCGTTGCAACATATCGCTTTACTAATTCGAAACCCGTGCCGTGCTGTCTGATTTTACTCATTCGCGAACACCCGTTCTTAAAACCACGTTGTAGCAGTCCAGAGGCCGTAAACCGACTGGGCTCGTGATAGCGGATAATAATGGACTCTTCTTCAGACTCCAGTTTCGCCCCCGCCTGCAGTGCGCGAATAAAGAAGTCCTTATCCTCGCCGCCACTGCGGCTGAACTGTTCTCTAAACACCGGCCCCTCGCGGCTAATTTTTTCCAGAATCGCTCGACCGATAAGCACGTTGCAGGTGGAGGCCATCCACGGCAAACCGTAATCGCCAGCCTTTTGGCTGTCGCCCGGGTTAAGCATTGATTTAAAAAGCGAAGAGTTTCTCGCCCAGTCGGGTACCTCAGCACCAAATACCCAGCAACCGAATACAATGTCGGCTTTGCTGTTTAAGTGGTTGCCGAGCGACGCCTGCAGCCAGTTGGTACGTGGTTGGTCATCGTCATCGATAAAAGCGATCAAATCGGCGCCCCCCAGCAGGGCTTCGGCCACCGCTCGATTGCGCGCCTGTGAAATGCCACGCTGTGGCTCTGCAAAATAACGAAGGGGGAGTTTGAGGTCGCTGCCGATTAGCTGGCACAGCTCAGCAGTCGCAGCGCTGCAGGCGTTATCAATCACCAGCACATCGACATCGACGTGAGTTGGTAGCCCGTCGAGTGTCATATTGTCCAGTGAACGCAACAGCCGCTCGAGAAGCTCGTTGCGCTGATAGGTGCATATGCAAATACTTGTTTTCAATGAGATATATAAAACCTGGAACTTTAAGAAATGCAGCTTAACCGTGCTTTTCAGTTAACACGTGCTTGAGTAACCAACTCGGACTAATTCGTTATAGGGCAGTGTGTTAGTTTTTTTCGGACTTCGCCTCAGCGCGACCCAGATTCTGCAAGACCTTTAATTTTAACTCTTCCGGACTAACCTGGTGTAACTCTGCATAACCATCACTGCCAGTACCCGAGAACAACTGACTACAGATCACGGGACCGTTACCGGTATAGCGCTGGCCGGAGTAGTGAATCGGGATAAAAAAATGACTAGGCAAAATCGTCGCGTTAGAATAACCGGTATTGTGAATAGCGTTCGTTAACGCCTGCGGACCCGTTGTCTTCCAGGGCTTCAGTCGTTGCCGTTTTAATTTGTACCATAAGAATCGGTTAACAATATTTTTCTGCTGACGCAGGTTCTCTACGAGATATGCAATTACTGTATTGTTTGCCTGCACGCCCACCATTCCATTGGAAATCAGGCCCGGTCTGTTTAACTCGTTCTCCCAGCATGCAACCAATTCACAGGACAGCACCCATTCCGGTAGGGGTGCTATGCACACCGAGTCTGCGTCAATCGCAAAACCGCCCTCGTTGAGCAGTATCTCCCATCTGAGCAAATCGGCAACTGCATTTACTCTTCCCGCTTGTGCGACCGCTGTCATGTGATGTTTGTTTATCCACTGACGGTTGTGCAATTCCTCATTGCCCCAAATTTTGACTTCCCATCCTGAATGTTGCTCGCGCCAGGTCTGTATGCAATTGTGTGGGCACAGAGCTTCATCGCCAATCCAGACGAAGTGTAGAATCTTATTTATTTCCATGCTCACTCATGCTCGCCTTTTTGATCGATAGGCCGTTCAGAATCTGCTACTTTGAAGTAGCTCGCTGGCACGCGTCAGCGCTCCTGAACGTTAAGATGGTCGAGCCTGTTACCAAGGGCCAGACCGCCCGCAACCGCGATTGGTAACCAGAACACGATCCACATGTCGTGTGGAAATGTCATAACCTCGCTGTAATCCACTAGAACACAAATGCTGCTGTAGGCCAGCAGCGCCAGAGCGAGATAGTTACCGTGTTGCCGCCCAGCAAAAATACACTCTCGAAAAGCCACTACTAGCATTGCCACCAGCAAACACAAACCAATAATACCGCCATACCAGGCGATGGATAGATAAACGCTGTGCGTGTGAGGAAACAAGCCATCGCTTGTGGTGAATTGCATCGTCGAACCAAAACCGAAACCGATGAGCGGATGAGTGGAAATTTGTGCAAGGGCATCATGCCAGATTTGTAGTCGCAAATCAGAAGTGAGATCAACCCCGGCGGTTGAGAGTCTCGAAAAAAGCGGTTTACCAAATATATAAAGCCCGACGACAGCACTGATAACCAGCGAATACCACGTCGAGAAGCTTTTTCTCTGCCACATAATCAACACCGCGATACCTGACAACATGGCAATGAATGCGCCTCGAGATTGGGCCATCATGACTATCGAAAGCAAAACAATAAAAATCGCTGAATACAACACGCGAGCCCTGATGCTTTTCGCGGTAACGGTAAAATAACTCGTAATCACAGCAAATGCGCCATTCATTGACCCCATAAAGCTTGCGTTATTTAGCTGCCCGAAAGACACCAGCCGAGCCTCCGGAAAGGGGTTTTTTGTATAGAATAAAACAATGGAAAGTAAGCCTATCAGTGCCACCAGCACGATCATCAGGCGTAGTACTGTGGCGAATTGCTGTGGGTATTTCCACACAAACCAGGCGGTGATAAACAGGAATGACAGCGTCAAAAACGCTTTCGACAATGCCTCAAAAAAGTAAGCTGGCCCGTCATGATCGCTCCAGAAAAAACTAACTGTCAGATAGAGCAACAACGCACCCGCCCACCGCAGCGGCCTGCTTAACAGCAATACGCGCCGATTGGCCCACACGGTCGGCACGCTGGACAGCAGTAGTAGCGCATACAGGCCATACTGGTGGTCGCGATTAAAATTGATGAAGTAGGCGAACAGAAACAGAAAGTAAAAAATAAAGAAGCGATTATTCGCGTTTGCCAACACTGAGAAATTTATTTTTTGCACTTGCACCCCTTGCAGGTGATATTGAAGGAGTACTAACTACCGTGCTGCCATTGCACTATCTTGCTGCACGTTACGCCACCAATGCGCATTATCGAGAAACCAGCGCAGTGTTTTTTCCATACCGCTGGCAAAGCTTTCGGCAGGCGTAAAGCCCAACTCATTGGTGATTTTTGTCGCGTCTATGGCGTAGCGCCAGTCATGGCCGGCACGGTCGGTAACAAATTCGATGGCATCGCGACTGGGAATATTTCGCGCCGCTAGCGAATCAGGGTATCGCTGCTGTAATTCAGCTGTGGCAGTAAACTGCTGGTCGAGCAAATCGCACAACAAATGCACCACATCCAGGTTGGCCCATTCATTGTTGCCGCCAATATTGTAGGTTTCGCCCACTCCACCCTGCCGCAAGATCAGATCGATAGCGCGGCAGTGGTCTTCTACATACAGCCAGTCGCGCACGTTTTTGCCGCTACCGTATACCGGCAAGGCCTTGCCCTGCAGTAAATTAGTAATGCACAGCGGAATCAACTTTTCCGGCAAGTGGTAGGGACCATAATTGTTGGAGCAGTTACTGGTGGTCACCTGCAGACCATAGGTATGTTGATAGGCGCGCACTAAATGATCAGAAGCGGCCTTGCTGGCAGCGTAGGGAGAATTAGGTTGATACAAGTGCTGTTCGGTAAATGCCGGGGCAGAATCATCCAGCGTGCCGTACACTTCGTCGGTAGAGATATGATGGAAGCGATGCGCGCGCGAATTGCCAACAAGCCAGACCTCGCGAGCGGCTTGTAGCAGACTATGCGTGCCGACCACATTGGTTTCAATAAACTGCGTCGGCCCGGTGATGGAGCGGTCGACGTGACTCTCGGCCGCGAAGTGGACGATCGTGTCGATACTGTGCTCAACCAATAGACTGGTCATCAGCTCGGTATTGCAAATATCACCGTGTACAAAAATCAGCTGCCGCCTGGGTAGCACATCGGCCAGATTGATTTTATGTCCAGCGTAAGTCAGCGCATCCAGCGCGACCACGTGATCGCCAGGATGCTGCTGCAGCCAATAGCGGACAAAATTAGAGCCAATAAAGCCGGCCGCACCGGTAACCAGTAAACGCATTCAACTTTTCCCCGTGGCTAACTGTGTGAGCATATCGCGCAGCGTATGGCGCCAATGGCGCGGCGCGAAACCGGCCTCCACTGTCGCGCTTTTATCGAGCACGCTGTAGTGCGGTCGTGTCGCCGCCGTAGGATATTCTGCTGATGAGACCGGCTGTACCGGTATTTGCCGGTCCAGCAAACCCAGCTCCAGCGCAATATCCTGAATGGCGACGGCGAAGTCGTACCAGCTGGCGACACCGGCGTCGGTCCAGTGATAGATGCCGTGCATTTTCGGTCGGGCAACGACTTGCCACACAAATTCGGCCAACCCGGCTGCCCAGGTGGGTGAGCCAACCTGGTCGCTGACGACAATGATCGACTCACGTTCACGCAGCAAGCGCAGCATGGTGTGCACGAAATTATTGCCGTAAGCCGAGTACACCCAGGCGGTGCGAATCAGCACGCTTTGCTGTGGAATTTTCGTCAACAGTGCTTGCTCGCCTTGCAGCTTGCTTTCCCCATAGGCATTAATGGGCTGGGTAGCTGCAGCAGTTACATACGGCGTAGTCTGATCACCGTGAAACACGAAATCAGTCGAGAAATGGATGACTCTTGTGCCGGCATCGCGCGCATACTCGCTCAGCTGCGCGACGGCCTCGCCGTTAACGGCAGCGGCCAAATCGCGGTTTTCTTCGGCTGCATCGACCTGCGTATACGCGGCTGCGTTGATAATTACGTCCGGGCGCGCCTGCTCTAAAGCCGCCGCTATACTTTGTTTATCAGCCAAATCAAGCGTTGTACGATCAGCGCTGGACAGCTTGTGTGCTGCAGGCGCGCAGGCGTTTAGCTCGCGTCCCAGTTGGCCCGCAGCGCCGGTAATGAGGATGTTCATAACAATATTTACACTAACAAACGGGCGGTGATCCAGTAGAATATCACCGCTGCAAACCGGCCATTATACTACCGTTATCCGATCAGGGATTCTGCGCCACTAGTAAAGCGCACAATTCCCGTTGTTTGCTGTGCAGCGGTCGCTCAATTATTTACCAACCTGGTCATACTTCCACATGAAATTTGCTTTCTGCCTGTTTAAGTTCTATCCCTATGGCGGCCTGGAGCAAAGTTTTCTAAACATCAGCAAACAGGCACTCGCCAGTGGCCACGACGTTGATGTCTTCACCCGCAGTTGGGAGGGTGATATACCGACCGGTCTGCAGGTGAAAACCCTGCCGTGCAAAGGCTGGTCGAATCATGCACTCGCTGCAAAGTACCTGCGGCAGCTGCAGCAGGAATTAGCACGGCAGCGATATGACGTTATTGTCGGTTTTAATCGCATGCCGGGACTCGATGTTTATTACAACGCCGACGTCAGTTTTGTGCTGCAGGCGCGCAAAAAACACGGCGCCTTATATCGCTTGATGCCACGTTACCGGGTGTTCGCTGCTTTCGAGCGAGCCGTGTTCGAGAAGCAATCGGCAACCCAGGTAATGTACATCTCGCCGGCTGTTAAGGCGGACTATCAGTGTGAATACAATACGCCGGAAGCGCGTTGGCATGCACTGCCGCCGGGCATCGATAAGCAGCGCATTGACGCTGCCCTGGCTGTCGACGACAGCGCCGCAACCCGCGCCGAGCTTAAGCTAACGGCCGACGACACGCTGCTGATCATGGTCGGTTCAGACTTTAAACGCAAAGGTGTAGATCGAGCGTTGCACGCACTGGCCGCGTTGCCAGAAAATGTACGCGAAAAAACGGCACTGGTGGTCATCGGCCAGGGCGACATCGAGGCCTATAGTAAACTTGCGCAACAACTTGCTGTGTCCTCACGCCTGCGACTGCTCGGTCCGCGCAAGGATGTGCCGCGCTTTCTCGCCGCAGCCGATATGTTACTGCACCCCGCCCTTAGCGAGACGGCGGGCAACGCTATTGTGGAAGGGCTAGTCGCCGGCCTGCCCGTTTTGGTCAGCGCATCATGCGGTTTCAGTTTTCATGTGCAGGCGGCCGATGCGGGTTTGCTGATCGCAGATGAACCTTATCAGCAAGGCCAGTTCAATCAACTATTGTTGCATGCCATAACGTCGGACCAGCGCTCGCAATGGCAAGCCAATGCGCGCCATTATGCTGCTACCACTGATTTATACAGCCGACCACAAAAGGCGGTGGAGATTATTGAGGCGATAGCTGAACGCAACAGCGAGCAACATACGCGTTAGTCATAGCGTAATTCCTCGTAGAACACCAACGTCTTTTGTGCTGCCACTTGCCAACTATAGCGTTCCTGCGCCAACTTCTGGCCAGCCGCCGCCAATTGATCTCGCAGCTGTGAGTCGCGGCCCAATCTAACCAACGCTGCGGCAATCGCGTTCGAGTCACGCGGCGGCACCAGTAGTCCTGTCTGTTCATGGTGCACGATTTCCGGCAGACCGCCTACATCGCTGACTACCAGTGCAGCGCGCGTCGCCATCGCTTCCAGCGCCGATAAACTGACTGCCTCGACCAATGATGGCATCATCACAATATCAGCCAGCGCATTCACTTCTGGCATTTTAGAAAGCGGCATATTGCCCAGATAGACAACCTGGCCTGCAGCATATTCTGTCTGCAGCAAATTTTTGATCTCGTCGATATAGCCGGAGTGCGTATTTACCGCCTGCTCGCTGGCGAGGAACACAAATTTCCAATGTATTTCAGGCGCGGCAGCCAACACGGATGCCACTGCCTTAGCCAAATACAGCACCCCTTTTTTGCTCACCATACGGCTGGGGCACAGCACGACAAAATCATCACTGGCCACGCCGTAAGCGCTACGATCAACAGCGACATGCTCGTGAAAACGCGTGGTATCAACCCCGTTGGGGATATACACCAGCGGTGAGCGCGGCCAAAGCGCAGCAGTTTTGTCGCGCCTCTCCTCACTTGCGGCGATAAAGCCCGCCACCTTGCGATAACGCATTTTCGTGTATCGAATTTTCGTGCCACGCTCGGTATCGCGCAGGAAGCGCGAGCTGTGATTGGTCCACACCCAGGGCACGCTATCGGACCAGGCCGCCCCAGCTGCGGTGCTGTCCTGATAATCATGCTGGTGAATAATATCCGGTTCGCCAAAACGTTCGACGGCGGCGTCGATTCCTTGTTTAGCCGCCCGACCGAATAAGAACTTGCGGTACATTTTGTTGCGAAAACGCCGCTGCTTGCTGTTTATCGCGACTCTAATCAGTGGAATATCTTCATCACAAAATTCGACGCCTGCGCTATCGCCCGCCACTGGATTAATAACAACAACACGGTGGCCCAGCTGGTGTAAGGCATAGCTTAGGTGATACACATGTGCCGCGATGCCGCCTATATTTGGCAGGTAATCGGTGGTCAACATAAAAATGTTCAAAATAACGGGGCTTGCGGAGATTGCAACGGCATGTGCTGAGGCATGGGACGCTGCCAGTCGCGTTGATAAAAGCGCTCGGCGCGGGCCCTGACGGCGCGCCAAAATTTGGCATCTTCGCGCACGGTAGTGCGCAGATCAGTACCCCGATAAAGCCGCATAAAGCGGTAGAAGTCGCGTGCGGTGAGACCAATATCGCTGGCCGAGAAATACAGCGCGGCAATGTCTTTAATGCGCCAGCGTGCCGGCACCGTCGATCTAAGCTGCGCGCGGTGCAAGTCCATCAAATACAGTGGCGGCGCTTTGCAGGCAGTGTAATCATCCGCCTTCAGCATTCTAAAATGGCAAAGATAAAAGTCTCTGTGATTCATTCCCGCCGAGTGCATGGCGCGCGCTATTGCCGCGACAGACTGCAACAACAACTGCTTTTGCTTGAAGGCGGGCGGCTGCGCCAGCCATTGCTCGGTGACATCCTTCAAAGTGACGCTGTCCTGCAGCGCGTCGGTGATAATAAACGACTGCGTACGCGCTGGATTGCTACCCCGCTGGCCGTAGCCTGCAAGTGTTACCGTGGTGATATTGCGGGCGTGCAGGAAGTCTATTGCTTTCTTTTCGTTGAGAGCGCTGACGATGGGCAGGCGCAGGCTTAAAAACTCTTTGACGATTTCACGCCAACCAATGCCGTGATGTATTTTGATAAAATAACTACCGTCACCGAGTTGAATGCGATAAGTGTGCCGCCCCTCCTTCGCACGTATTGCCTCGCCCTGCAAACGCATCACGTGATCAAATGTTTGCTCACTGGGCAACTGATCGGCAACTCTTGACTCTAAATGCAGGATTTCCATGACGTCGCACACTAGCACAGCTGTCACAACCGGAAAAGTGTGCTGACCAGGCGTATCACCGTTTCGCGTCGTGGTAGCATACTCGCGTTAAAAGGCTCGATTTGCTCAACGCTTAAATTTGCTCAGGTGCAACAATCACTGCTGTAGCTAAGACCATATCCCTGGCTGATTGATTCGGCGACCAGGAGCAAACGTAAAGTCCTGAATTGCTTGAGCGCCACAGCAGAACAGTCAACTGGCAACAGCAAAAACACTAACCAGTACCCCTTCAAGGTGATATTGCCTAATGCAGTCAGTTCAAAAGCGGTCCAGTGCGAGGCGTTTTCCCGAAGGCATAGTGGGCCTACGTCGAGGGAGAACACCAACAGTAGGCTCTTTAGGAGACGAAGCAATGGGCCGCTTTTGAACTGACCCGAAGGGCGCTAAGCAGGCCGCCCTCTGCGGCGTTGCGCTGGCTTGACGTAGAGCCCACTATGCCTGCGCCAGCGCGCCTTGCAGAGAACGGCCAGCTAAGCGCTGCATTAGGCAATATCACCTTGAAGGGGTACTAGCACTACTGCAAACGATACAGCTTTTTGTGGTAAGCCATGGAAGACCAGACCGAATGCGCAACCGCGCGCTCGGCCAGCTCGGGGTCAACGCTGGTCTGCGCAGCTAGTTTATTATGTTCGTACAGGAATTCCTTGATCGGCAGGTCTTTACGCAGCACGATAACGCGATCACCTTCCATATAAGCCTGCGTTGCATTGTATTGCATTATAGCGCGGCCAACGTATTGCTGCATGTCGGCGCGGGTCAGGTCATGGCCTATCATCGGGTGCTGTGCCGACACGCCAATCAATGACAGCAGCGTCGGCGCCAAATCAATTTGACTCGCTATTGGTTCGTAAACCGCCGGCTCGATCGAACCGCCGAGGATAAGCGCTGGTACGTGAAAGCGGTCAATCGGCACCACCTGCGGGCCGTAGGTTCGAGAATTGTGATCAGCCACAACCAGAAAAACGGTATTGCTCCAGTAACTCGACTTACGCGCCTTGTCGAAAAAACTACCCAGCGCATAGTCTGCATATTTTACTGCGTTGTTAACCGTTGCCTTGTCCTTGTCATACAGGCTGATGCGGCCGTCAGGGAATTCGAAAGGCGAGTGATTGGACGAGCTGAACACCAGACTGAAAAATGGTTTATCGCCCGCTGCACTGAACTCTTCGTGGGCGCGATTTAACAGGTCTTCATCCGACACCCCCCACGAGCCGGTAAACACAGGGTCTGCATAATCATTCTTGTCGACCACGCGGTCGAAGCCGTTATTCATAAAGAAGCGGCGCATATTGTCGAATTGCGCCTCGCCGCCGTAGAGAAAACTGGTGTCATAGCCAGCGTTTGCCAGTAGCTGGCCCAGCGTAAAAAACTCTCGCTGCGATTTTCCAAGTTTTACCACGCTTCGCATCGGCGTTGGTGTAAAGCCGCTGACAACCGCTTCTATGCCTCGCACCGAGCGCGTGCCGGTGGCGTAAAGATTGCTAAACCACAAGCCCACGCTAGCCAGACTATCGAGGTTGGGCGTTAAGTCCAGACCACCCAACGCGCCGACAAATTCTGCACCGAGGCTTTCCTCAAGAATAATCACCAGGTTTTTCTTACCACCTTTGGCGAATGTTGCTTGCTGCCTGTGCAGGGTCGGCAGCTGCTGTGACACGAAATCGTCAGGCGCAATCAGCATGCCGTCGCGTACACGCTGCACGGCAACGTCATCGTCAATCTCGGCGTAACGAAAGCCCCCCTCCGCTTCATGGCGAATCTCGTAAGCAGCGTACAACACTGTATACGCCGAGCTTAACGCCAGCTCGTTGACCAGCGGATCTTTAGACAGCGCCACAGTGCTCGGGTTTACCGGCCGATGGTCGAGCGTTGAGCGCACCATGGCGACGCAAACAAATATCAGCACGGGTGCGGCCAGCACTACCATCAATAAAGACGCCGGTTGCATCGCCGCGTTCATGGCCTTTAACTTACGGTTAAAAAACCACACGACAAAAACACAAAGCATAAATGCCAGCGTCAACGATAATTTTTGGGTCGCCCACAGGGTTGCCGCCACTTCCTTCGGGTGATCCAGATATTCGAGAAACAGCACGTTCGGGCGCGAGTCAAACTGCGTGACAAAAGACGGCGTGCTGCATTCCATAAACACAACAAACAATAACATCGCCGGTAGATAAAGGCGCAGCAGCCATCGCCATGCCGGTACCAGCATTCGATTGGACGCCAACACGGGAAACGCGATTAGCGGCACTGCGAGCGTGAGTCCCAGTATCAAAAGGTCGAAACGCAGTCCCTGTACAAACACGGTCGTCAGCATATCGACTTCGGTTACGCGCTCAAATTGCCAGCCCACCATCAACGCTCTGGCGACGGTAAGTGCAATTAGCACACACCAAGAATACACAGCGAGGGGTTTTAGCACAGACCACAGTGCATACAGGCGCGCGGAAAACTTGCTGTTTTTGCTGCTATAACTAGCCGTGCTGCCGGGCGCAGCGTTTGCGCCACAGGATTTATGCTGATCGGTATTGTGGTTCTTCAAAATACTCCCGGCAAAGATACGAGCAAGGCAGGTAACGGCGTCAATATCTGCAGCGGCGCCGAAACTGAGAGCGACTGCTAACGCGCCGTCACCGCGCAGAGCTAGTGCGACGTTGGTTTCGGCTGTTGCTGCCAGTATCAAGGCACGCGTAAGTGCAACAGATAACCAAAATCGGGAACGTCCAATTTATCAGAGCGATCGCCTAGATAATTTTTTCTGGCATCCTCCGGGGTAAAGTTTTCAATCACCTCGAAGCCGATGGCCGCTACATCATGGGCTAACTCAGCGGGTTCAAAAAAGCTCAGCAACGGCTCGCGTTGCGTAGCAACGGCGAACTTTACACCACTCAACAACAGGTTCGCGCGCCAGTTTGTGCCGGGGGGCTGTGACCAATAGTCCAGCACCAATTCGCTGCCGCTGGCAGCCGTAGCAAGAATCGACTCAAGGCTCGCAAAAATTGCTTCGCGCGTGAGGTAGTAAGTTGTACCCAGCCATGAGAAGAACGCAGGCTGGCTGCCATCGAATGTGCTTTCCTGCAGCGCGTCAGCAATGCTTTGTCGTTCGAAATCTACCGGTATAAAGTGCAGATTTTCCGGTTCTTGCTCGCGTAGCAGCGAGCGTTTCCAGCGCTGCGTATCCTGCTGATCGACTTCATAGACATCTAAACTTGCAGCGTTACCCTTGTTGCGCAATGCAAACGTATCCAGCCCGGCAGAGAGCACCACATATTGATTCAGTCCATGCGCAAGCCGCTGCTGCAGTTTGTCTTCGGTATAGCGCGACCGCACCACGATTTGACCGCGCAGTTGAATTATTTCCGGCGTCATAACGCGCAGCAACCGGCTTGGCCTGAACGGTTGTTTTAGCAACAATCGTAAAGCCGGGCTAAGTAGCGCCGCAATCTCATCGTCGTTAAAAATAGCGGGCGAATCGTCCCATACCAAATGTAGCGCGCGCTGCAATGCAGCAGCTTCTGCTGTTCGACTTCGTGTGCCCTGGCGCAATGTTGTAAACTCCGAAAAAGGAAGCGGCAACTTACCATACTAGCCGTGGTCGAGTTTAACTTAATTGGCTAGCCGGCCCCTCTATATAAATAACAATGTGCAGATTTTGTGCAGCTGAAGATTTAAGTTAGTAACATGCAAATACCGTTAGCCGCCGCCCGCAGCGAGGCATATCGCCTGGTCGAACTGGGCACGCCAATTCTAATCGGACAACTTGCCCTCACCGGTATGGGCACCGTTGATACCATAATGGCAGGCAACTATGGTGCCAGCGACCTTGCGGCGATTGCCATTGGCCAAAGCTTTTGGTTGCCGGTGATTATTTTTTTCGTGGGTTTGTTTGCGGCCACGACGACGACAGTTGCGCATCATAGCGGCGCATGCAGCGCTGCCGGGATTAAAAATACGACGCAGCAATCGCTGTGGTTGGCTCTATTTTTCACGCCGTTGGGCATTGTTCTGCTGGTCAATGGCGATGTGTTGGTCGCAAAGCTGGGGGTCGATAACAACGTTGCCGTCATCGCGCAGCAGTACCTCTTCTATCTGGCATTTGGTCTTCCTGCGGCTCTGCAGTTTTTCGCATTACGCGGCTTCAGCGACGGCCAGGGTAAAACGCGACCAATGATGTTGATCTATATCCTCGCTTTTATGTGCAACATACCGCTGAACTATGTGCTTATCTTCGGCAAATTCGGCATGCCTGAGCTGGGCGGCGCAGGCTGCGGCATGGCCACATCTATCGTGCTCTGGATACAGTTGCTGGCGATGCTGCTGACAGCGCTGCGGCATCGACAATTACGCCAGGTCGCTATTTTTCGCGACTGGTGCCGCCCCGGCTGGCGCGACCAATGGCAGCTGCTAAGCCTCGGCGTGCCTATTGGGCTGATTGGTCTGGCGGAAGTTGCGCTGTTTTCCGCAGTGGCGTTAATCATCGCGCCGCTGGGAACTACAATCCTGGCCGCCAGCCAGGTGGCTAACAGTATCTCGGCGCTGACATTTATGCTGCCTTTATCGGTGGGTCTGGCAATCACTATTCGCGTTGGCAACAGGCTGGGTGCTGATGAAAAGGCAGGCGCGCGCTTCAGCAGTCTGGTAGGAGTCGCGGTCGCCGCCGTGCTGGCATGTGTGAGTATGCTCACGATCATTTTGGGTCGCGAGCAGATCGCCGCGTTGTACACCAATGACCCGGCGGTTGTTGCTGGCGCCAGTGCGCTACTTATCTTCGCGGCGGTGTATCAAATACCCGACGCCGTGCAAATCTCGGTCGTCAGTGCGCTGCGCGGTTACCGCGATACGCATCTTCCGCTGCTCACCGTGTTGGTGGCTTACTGGGTCATCAGCGTGCCGCTGGGCTGGTACCTGACAACCGGAGCCGGCGGCATAGAGCCGATGGGAGCTAAAGGCATGTGGATAGGTTTGGTATGCGGCCTAACCTGCGCCGCTGTGCTACAGAGTCTTCGGCTGCGGCACGTGTTGCGGCGCAGCGCAGGTGGCTAGGAGCCTATCGGACCATCATATCGCTGACGTGTTCTATCCAATGTTTAACGGGTTTTTTTGTTGCCGCCGCCAGATGCGTTTGGCAACCAATGTTGGCGGTGAGAATAATATCCGGATTACTGGCTTCAAGGGCGTTAAGCTTGCGCTGGCGTAACTCGGTTGCGATATCGGCGTTGAAAATTGAATACGTGCCGGCCGAGCCGCAACACAGGTGTTCGTCTTTGATACCTGGCAGTGAAAGCCCAAGCGCGCTTAACACCTGCCGGGTTGTCGCATTGAGCGCAAGTCCGTGTTGCAAGGTACACGGGCAGTGAAAAGCCAGCGCTGCGCCAGTCTTCAGCTGCAGTTTGGATAAATCTTCAGCGGCTAATACCTCGCTAACATCTTTCAAGAGCGTGCCGATTGTGCCGGCCTTTGTTGCATAGTCGGGGTCGTCTTTTAACAGGCCCTTATAGTCGCGTAGAAAATTACCACAGCCACTGGCGGTTGAGACAATCGCCTCAACGCCCTGCTCTACATGTGGCCACCAGGCGTCGATATTACGGCGCGCGAAATCCAACCCCTCTTGCTGTGCGCCAATATGATAACTCAGCGCGCCGCAACAGCCTTCGCCACGGACACGAAGGCAGGCAATACCGAGCGTGTCGAGCACCCGTGCCGTTGCCGCATTGGTAGCAGGCGATATACCGGGCTGCACACAGCCCTCAACGAGAACCACCTTGCGCGGGTGCGAGGGCGCCGGCCACGCAGGCGCCGATTGACGTGCCGGAATAGACGCTGCCACGGCGGCTGGCAGCACCGGTTTAAAAAATTGACCCAGCCGCAGCAGTGGCGTGAACCGTTGGCGATACGGCATGACCAGCCGCATGCCGCGCCGCGAAAGCCGTTGCAGCAACGGTCGCTGCAGCCGTGGCTCAAGTTGTGCGCGGCCAATATCCAGCAGGCGGTGGTAGTTTACGCCAGAGGGGCAGGTTGTTTCGCAGGATTGACAGGTCAGGCAGCGGTCAAGGTGTTGTTGAGTGATACCGGTTACCTCATTGCCCTCCAACATTTCCTTTATCAAATAGATTCGTCCGCGCGGACTATCCAGTTCGTTACCTAGCACCTGATAGGTGGGGCATGTAGCGAGACAGAAACCACAGTGTACGCAGCTGCGCAAAATGCTATCGGCTTCCTGCCCCTGGGATGTTGCCAGCAGCGCCGGCGGTAATGCAGTTTGCATGCTATAAATCCGGGTACATTACATCGGAATTGAACAGCCGATGGGGATCGAAAGCTAGTTTGAGCTGCTGATGCCAGCGCACTAGATTGCTCTCCAGCGGCTGAAACGTGGCTATTTTGTCGCTACCATCTTTAATATACATCGCCTGTCCTCCGGCGGCGTGGCACAGGCTACGTATCTTTTCAGCACACTCAGGGCCGCGATACCAACGCTGTGCGCCGTTGCAGTCTGTTAGCCAGCTGCCCTCCAGCGCCAGCACCGGTGTTGTTGCCGGCAGGTTCAGGCGCCACAGTGGCCGCGCGCTATCCGCAAAAAATGGCAGCTCAAGGTTGCTCAGCTGAGCCCAGAAATGGTTGCTCACGACCTCACCACCAAGCGCTGCTGGCAGGCTTTGCACGGTTGCTTCGTTGCCGGAAATTCTCAGCCGCATTAGCCCATCGTAAAAGCAGACGGCGCTGACAGGTAACGCAGCGCAAATGAGTTTATTCGAGAATGCGAGGGCTTGCTGCAGCGATGCTTTTTCAACTGCCAGGGTGATTTCGGCGGCGGGCCTGGGCACCACCTTTATCGATACCTCCAGCAGCACACCCAGAATACCGTAGCTGCCGACCAGCAGCCGGGAAATATCGTAACCGGCAACGTTTTTCAGTACCTGACCACCGAAAGATAAGACTTCGCCCTTGCCATTAAGCAGTTTGCAGCCAAGCACAATATCACGCAACGATCCGGCGAACGCCGCACGCGGGCCGCAGAAACTGCTGGCGACCGTGCCGCCAAGCGTGGCTTTAGCGCCGAAACCCGGGCTTTCACTGGGTAGCATCTGGCTTTGCTCCAGCAAAACACTTTCTATTTCAGCGATGGTAGTACCGGCACGCGCAGTGAGCACCATTTCGGTAGGGTTATAAGCCGTGATACCGCTGTGTTCGGCAATACTAAGCGCAACCCCCTCGCCTGCCTTCAACATGAACTGTTTACTGCCACCGCCCGCAATAGACAATTTTTGCTGTGCTGCAATGGCTGCAACGACCCGTTGTTGCAGCGCAGCAGTGTCATCACGATCCATCAAGCAAGCTCCACGCTTGCACACTGCGAAATTGCCCGGTATTCCTGGCAACGTTTCAGCGTCGGAATGTTCTTACCCGGGTTGAGTATTCCGGCCGGGTCCAACGCATCCTTCAGCGCCTGAAACTGTGCTATTTCCGCGTCGCTAAACTGCACTGCCATCTGATTTATTTTCTCCCGGCCAACGCCATGCTCGCCAGTGATCGCGCCTCCCACGGCAATACACTTTTCCAGTATTTTGCCGCCCATTTCTTCCACTCGCGCAAACTCTCCGGGATTATTCGCATTAAACAGGATCAACGGATGCAAATTGCCGTCGCCCGCATGGAAGACATTGGCCACCGGCAACTGGTATGCGGCAGAAAGCGTATTGATGTAATTTAGTACCTCGCCGATGGTGTGGCGCGGAATAGTGCCATCCATACAGTAGTAGTCCGGGCTCAATCTGCCGACGGCGGGGAAAGCGCACTTTCGGCCCTTCCAGAACAGCGCGCGCTGCGCTTCGTTTTCCGCACGGCGAACCTGGGTAGCGCCACCGGCAGCCAGTACTTTCTGCACCACCTCTACATCGGCGTCCACCTCGCTGGCGTAACCGTCCAGTTCTACCAGCAGAATGGCTGCGGCATCGCGCGGGTACCCCGCATGAGCAAAATCTTCGGCCGCGGTCAGCGCCAGTTTGTCCATCATTTCCAACCCTGCGGGTACTACTCCGGCCGCGATAATATCGGCAACGACCTGGCCGGCGACTTCCACGTCGTCGAATGCAGCCAAAAGGGTACTAACGCTAGGTGGTTTAACCAGCAGTTTTAGCGTGATCTCAACGACTACGCCAAGCATACCTTCCGAACCAATGACCAGCGCGAGTATATCCAGACCGGCGTTGGCGCCACCAATCTCCAGCAGCTCGCCGGCGGCGGTGAACAACTTCAGACTGATGATATTGTGTACAGTTAAGCCGTATTTAAGACAGTGTACGCCGCCGGCATTCTCGGCGACATTACCACCGATGGAACAGGCAATTTGCGACGACGGATCGGGCGCGTAGTACAGTCCATGCAGCTCTGCGGCAACTGAAACAGCCAGATTGCTAACGCCTGGCTGCACCCGTGCGCAGCGTTGCTCGGCGTCGATTTCGAGTATTTGATTGAGCCGGCTAAGCACTAGCAGCACGCCGTTGGAACACGGCAGCGCGCCACCGGAAAGACCGGTACCGGCGCCGCGTGCAACGATCGGTACGCCCAGCTTAGAGCAGATTTTCAGCACGCCTTGAACCTGTTCGACGGTCTCGGGCAGCACGACGGCGAGCGGCATATTGCGATAGCTCACCAGACCGTCACACTCGAAGGGCTTCATCGCTTCGCGCGAGCAAAGAACGCTCGCTGACGGCATTGTCGCCTGTAACGCGGCGGTCAGTTGACCGGCGTCGACGTCGGCTAGCGCTGTGTCTAACAGAGGGTCGTGAGCTTGCTTCAAGCGTCAATCTCCAAACGTTTGCTGCCGCAAGAATAGCATTTACCGGCAAGCAATGGTTGCTGTTGCATGCGATCCTGCACCAGCGCAGGCACAGGCTGTTTTAAACAGTTAGCAACTCATGCACAATACGCGCGCCGCGACCACCAGCACCACCACTACAATGCAAACTCGACACCGCAATGAGGCACCAATGACAAAAATTGTGAAGAACATTCCGCTGTTAGACCTGGCGGCTTTTCTGCTGGAGTCAGTGGAAAGCCCGAAGCATGTGGGTGCGCTGCAAATTTTTGAACCGGTAAATGGTACCTCTACTGAAATAGTTGCACGAGTGCTGCATGACTTCCGGGCCAGCGCCGTTGCCCCGCCGTTTAATTACGTGCCAGTGTTTCCCACTTTCGGTGCGCCGAAGTGGGCCGAATGCGACGACTACGACTCGCATTACCACGTACGGCAGGCCGCGCTGCCCAAACCAGGTACGCTCACCCAGCTTATCGAGCTGGTAACCGATTTGCATGCCGGCATCATGGACCGCAGCCGTCCCGGCTATATCGCCTACATCATCGAGGGTCTGGCGGATGACTGCTTTGCGGTCTATTGGAAACTACACCACGCATATATCGACGGCGCTTCCGCCATCATGCGCTTTGACGCGGCGATGCCGACCAATGCCGAACAATTAAGCGCCGTACCCATCTGGGCACCGCTGATGGAGTCTCCGCCACAGCACGCCAGCCGGCCACGGCCGCCGAGTATGAAAGGTTTAGGCCAAGGTTTCAAAGTGCAGGCTCAGGCTACGGGGGAGGTACTGAGGGAGTTGAGCAAAGCGACTCTGAGAGCCCGCGGCCTTGCGCCAAAACGCAGAGCACCGCTGCCCTTCTCTGCGCCAAAAACGCTGTTTAATCGCCCTGTCCATGCACAGCGACGGCTTGGTGTCGGTAGTCTGCAGCTTGCTGCGTTTAAAATGATTGCTAAAACGCACTCGGTTACGGTAAACGAGGTGTTGTTGACCCTCGTTGGCGCCGCACTGGAGCGCTACGCGCAGGGCCAGGGCAAGTCGATCAGCAAAGCGTTGGTTGCTACCTGCCCGCTGGCTCTGCGTCGAGAGGGCGATAACAGCGCGTCCACTCAAATTGGCGCCATTTCAATCAATCTGGGCGAACCCGGCGCTACTCTCAATGAACGCCTGATGCAGGTGCATGCTTCGTCGCTGGATGCCAAGGAAGATGCCAGCGCCATGTCGCGCGAAGCATTGATGAAATATCTGCTGCTGGTCGGTGGCCTGGCCGAACTGGTGGATCGTTCGCCGCTGGCAGAGCGTGCGTCACCGCTAACCAACGTCAACGTATCAAATGTTGCAGCGTCAGCTGACACATATCATTTAAGTGGCGCGAGGATGGTGCGCAACTATCCTGTATCGACCCTGGCCGGCGGCACCGCAATCAATATTACCTTTGCTTCAATGGCCGGGCGCATGGACTACGCCATTATTACTGATGCCAAAGCCATTCCGCAGCCGCAGGATATTGCCGACTATATCGCCGCTGCCTGTAAGGCGCTAAGCGGCGACGCGGCGCCGGTAAGGCGCAGGAAAGCTTCCGCAAGTAGCCCGAACACAAACCAGTCTACAGCGCAAAAGCAGTCCAAAAGTCGTCCGAAAACGCGCGCCAAAATGACGGAGAATTAAAACAAATCCCCCCTCGTTTTACGCAATCCGGCTGTTTAACATCGCTGAAAAACGCTAAGCTGCGGCGCGAACTATTTGTGCAAGGAACAGCTTATGAACGCCGTCGAACCAGCCAGCGCGATTGCCGACGCCGGCAGCGCACTTCAAAATCTGTTGAGCCTGCGAAAGGATATCTGCGTGAACCGCTATTTAAGCCTTCAGTCCCATAAGCCACCTCTCCCAACATTGCTGCATCACCCGGGCAACGCATTGCCAAGCGCCTGCAGCATACGCCCACTGATAGCTACCGGGCGTTCGCTGTTTCGATTAACGAACACATGGGTAAAAGTTCCGTGCGCGGCTGCCTCGGCTGCGCCGGCGAGAAATATGCCGACACCGTATTCAACCGAGCTATTACCGAGCCGGTTGACGCGAAAACCGCCTTCGATTGCGTCGGGAAAGACGAGCGCCGATAGATAGGAACACTGCGAGTGGACGATATAGCCGATGTCTTCGCTGTTGTGTATATCCAGCCCGCCCTCGGTTATTAGATACGAATTAGCGACTGTGTCAAAGTATGAATAGTAGTGAACATTGTTGATATGGCCGTACACGTCGTTATCCATCCAACGGGTGGTGATCGGCATAAACCAGCCGTAGTTTTCCCTTTGCACAGGGTCGAGTGGTGCGCTAACTTCAGATGCCATTGTTGAATTTCTCCGGTGTTTAGTACGCAGCGCGATAGATCGCCAACGCATCCGCTGCCGTGACCGGGCGCGGGTTGTTGATCAGCAAACGCTGTTGCTGCATTGCCGCTTCAGCCAGCATAGGCAGGTCGGCTTTCGGCACTTTAGCCTGCGCCAGCGTGGCGGGCAGCTTAAGGTTACTAATCAGCGTTTTAAAATAAGCGATAAATTGCTCGCAACGCTGACTATCCGTTGCCGCTATTTCTTCCTTCGGAATGACAATCTCTGCCAGTTGCGCATACAGCGTTTGCGTATGGCTGGCGTTAAATTCCAGAACCGAGGGTAACACCAGCGAGTTACTCAGGCCGTGTGGAATATGATAATAACCCCC
>JBBKXJ010000049.1:0-24520 GCA_037969395.1 Pseudomonadales bacterium | reverse complement strand
CTAAGCAACCTCATGATTCGCCATTAACTCCAGCGCTTTGAGCATGGCCGAGTGATCCCATTCTTCACCCCCGTGAGCCACACAGCTGTTAAACAACTGCTGTGCCATGGCGGTATTGGGTAAAAAAAGGTTCATTTCACGCGCTGCGCTCAACGCCAGGTTCAGATCTTTTTGGTGGGAACGAACGCGCCCGCCGGGTTGGAAATTGCGCGTCACCATGCGCTCGCCATGCACGTCCAGCACTTTGGATGCGGCGAACCCGCCCATCAGCGCGGTGCGTACCCGGGCCGGGTCAGCACCGGCTTTGGAGGCAAACAGCAGCGCTTCGGCCACAGCTTCAATGTTCAAACCGACAATAATCTGATTCGCGACTTTGCAGGTTTGACCGGCACCGTTGTCTCCCACCCGGCTGACGTTTTGTCCCATAGCCTTGAATAATGGCAGCGCTTTATTAAAGCTCTCCTCGCTACCCCCGACCATAATCGACAGTGTTGCCTGTTGCGCGCCAACATCGCCACCTGAAACGGGCGCGTCGAGGTACGTAGCACCCGTTTGCTCGACCCGGCTGGCAAACTCTTTGGTGGCGGTTGGCGAGGCCGAGGTCATGTCGATGACGATTTTTTTGGCGCATAGCCCATGCGCCACACCCTGTTCACCGAACAATACTGTTTCGACCTGCGGCGTGTCTGGCAGCATGGTGATGATAAATTCTGCCTGTTCGGCGACCGCAGCCGGCGTGGCGCAGGCTTTACCGTTGCTGCCCAGCAATTCGGCCGGTGCCGGTTTGTAGTGTTCGGAGAAATACACTGTATGGCCTGCGTTCTGCAGATTCAGGGCCATTGGCGTGCCCATAATGCCAGTACCAATAAAACCGATATTAGCCATCGGATGATATCCTCCGTATGCGCAGCGCTGTGCTGATTTAGGGGCACCGTGTCAGCTATCGATCAACCATAATGCTGATGTCGGCAGGAATTTCTACATCATCGCAGTTATCGCTTTCCGATGCGCCGCGGTCGACGACCAGAAAATCGCTGCCTTCATTCAAGCTAACGCTGTAGTGATGCCAGGTGCCTTTGAGGTAGTTGACTCCCTGATTGCTGGCGGCAATAAATGCCTGCAGCTTGTTGACATCGAACTCACCGGGAGGGCCAACGACAACAACATAAGAGTTACCCGACAGCGGCATAAACGCCTGGCTACCGAGCGGGTGACGCTCCATTTCCTTGACCTGCATAGGTAGCTGCACGCCCTGCGAGCGGAACATGCTGATGATTGGCTTGCCGCCTTCAGCGGTGACTTCCAGACGGGCAAGGTCATGATGGCGCTCGGTCTTGCCGAAGTTTATCGGTATGATCTGGTTGGCTTCGCTAATTTCAAGTACGTCGCCGTAGGGGACGAATGCCTCCCGCGTTAACTTCTTCAGGGTGAGGTTTATTTGTTGCATGTCACTCTCTCTTATTTGTAGGGCCCAGTCTTGTAGTTGCGAGCGGCATTGTACCTTGCAGCGAGCGAGACTCAACTATGACGAACATACGTACCAATAGAGGTTGCAGGCCCGTCCGGTTTGCAACCGCGATTAAGTCGATATAATGGCCGGTTTTTATTGCAAAATTGTAAGCAGGTAGCCGTAACAATGAAACATATCGCTGCTATCACTCTAAAGCATCGTCAACCACTGCAATCTGAATTCACGTCAGAGATGCCGGGGCAGCTATTGCCGTGGTGGCAACCTTACCGTTGGCTAGCGCCCTGGGAGGGCACTGGAGTTGGGCGCTGGCCAGCTGGGCAGTATTAGCACTTGCCGCGCTTACAGTATGGTGCTGCGCCGTACCGATGCCGGCGCGCAACGCAAGCCACGCAGCCCGGACTGAACCACTGCCGCTGCGCTCGCGTCAGGCATGGTTGTTAACACTTTTTTTTGCGTGTCAGGCCGGCATTTTTTATGCACTCAGCACCTGGCTGGTAGCGCGCTATGAGCAGGCCGGTGTTTCGGCTTTGCAAGCCAGCGGCTACGCCAGCCTGTTCATGAGCTTCGGTATTGTGGGGGCATTTTTATTGCCCCTGCTGGTTGGTCGGGTCAACGACAGGCGCTGGCTGTTGATGGCAGTCACCGCCACCAGCATGCTATCGATTCTGCTGATCGCATGGCAGCCCGACTGGTTACCATGGCTGGTAAACAGCATCGTCGGCACCACCAGCGCCGGTACGTTCGCTTTGGTGCTGGCATTGCCGGTACTGGAGACCGACAACCCGGGGCAGGCAGCCAGCCTCACGTCGATGATGTCGTGTGTGGGTTATTTGCTGGGCGGCGGCGTGCCGGCACTGGTCGGTATTGGCCGCGACTTTACTGGCGGCTATGAGTTGCCGTTTACGCTGCTCGCAGTTCTCGCCGGCGTGATGGTCATCATCTCATTTTTACTGGCGGCAGCACCGCAGGATAATGCCCCTGCAAGCTAATATTGCGAGCGCCGCATCGAGTTGTCGCGGCATTCGCGCCATGCAATATCAGCTGTGCAACATGAACACCGGAATATTGGCTTTCTGCAGCATAAAGTCAGTGACCCCACCGAACATACGTTGGCGCAAGCGATTGCGACTGTAGGCGCCCATCACCAGCAGATCTGACTCGGTATTCTTATAGCCTTTGAGTAGCGCTTTGGAGTCGTCCATGCCGCGAGCGCGTGCGGTCACGCGCTCGGCGTCAATGCCCCAGAATCGCAGATAGGTCGCCAGCTGAAGCGACGTTGGGCCTACCTCTCGCTGCGGGCTGCCGGTGATGATGCTGACATGCTCGGCGAGCTGCAGTAACGGCATGGCGGCAGCAACCGCCTGCGCTGCTTCCGCGCTCTGATTCCAGGCGATGGCAATACGTTTACCCACTGTCGATACTTTTGCCTGCGGCATGACCAGCACGGGGCGCGAAGAATTTAATAGCGCTGCCAGCATGAACATGTGCGCCAGCTTGCCCCCCTTCGCCGCTGGACGCGACACGATATCGGCGAACTTTGATATCAACCAACTCATACATTGGCCAACTCTGAAACGAACCGGCTCAGGCGCGGCGCTGCAATCGCTTTTCAACTCCAACGACGCTGTAAATAGTGATGCTCACTGCCATGATTAGCAGCCACTCACCGACTCCCAAACTCGCCGTTCCGAATACCCGCTGCATGGCGGGAAGATAAGTAAACAGCAGCTGTAAGACGACCATGATAATCACGCCAACGAACAGCCAGCGGTTAGAAAACACACCTACCGAGAACATCGAATGCGTCAATGACCGGCAGTTGAAAAGATAAAAAAGTTCGCCAAACACAAATACATTAGCGGCGGCGGTGCGGGCTGCCGCCTCGCTGGCACCATGTGATAACGTCCATTCAAACAGGCCGAAAGCGCCCAGTAACAGCAGCAACCCTACCAGCAGAATTCTAACCATCATGGTACGACTGAGAATGGGGCTATGCGGGTCACGCGGCGGCCGTACCATTATGCCTGGCTCTTTCGGTTCAAACGCCAGCGTCAGGCCGAGAAAGATCGCGGTGGTCATATTAATCCATAGAATTTGCACCGGCAAAATGGGCAACGCCACGCCGGCAAATACGGCGACCAGAATAACCAACCCCTCTCCAACGTTGGTTGGCAGCGTCCAGGTGATAAACTTGACCAGGTTATCGAACACGCCTCGACCTTCTTCTATGGCGGCTTCGATGGTGGAAAAATTGTCGTCGGTTAACACCATATCGGCCGCCTCTTTGGCAACCTCAGTACCGGTGATGCCCATCGCAGTGCCGATGTTCGCCTGCCGCAGCGCTGGCGCATCGTTAACGCCATCGCCCGTCATCGCGACCACATGGTGTTTGGCCTGCAGCGCTTCGACCAGACGTAGCTTTTGTTCCGGCGAGACTCTGGCAAACACGGCCACACGGTCGGCGGTTTCGATCAGCTCGGCGTCGGTCAGTTCAGCAAGCGCGTCACCGTTGATAGCTATTTGCTCGCTACTACTGTCATCGCGGTTATCACGGCCGTTGTCGCTGGTCTCGCCGCCGCTGCCGGCGAGACCAATTTGACGCGCGATTGCCGCTGCCGTGCCGATATGGTCGCCGGTAATCATCTTCACCCGGATGCCGGCCGCCTGGCAGGCATGCACGGCGCGCACTGCCTCTGGTCGGGGTGGGTCGATCATCGCCTGCAGTCCAATAAAAGTTAACCCGGCTTTAATATCCTCGTGCGTTACCGCATCGCAGTCCGCTGCCATGTCGGCACGCGCCAGCGCCAGCACCCGCATGCCGGTGGCGGCCATCGCTGACACCTGGCGATGGATAGCATCAACATCGAGCGGCAGCGTTTGAAAATCGGCATCGGTAGCGTTAGCACAGCGAGCTAAAACCCGCTCAACCGAACCCTTTAGATAAACCAGGCGCGACTGCTTTTCAGTCGCGTTATGGAGGGTTGCCATGTACTGGTGTTGCGATTCAAACGGTAAGGTGTCGAGCCGCGGCATCTTCTCTGCCAGCGCATCCGGCGTAATATCGAACTTGCGCGCTGCAGTTAGAAAGGCCCCCTCGGTAGGATCCCCCTCAATGCACCACACGCCCTCCTTCTGCAGCAAACGCGCATCATTACACAGTACCCCCGCTGTCAGGCACTCAACCAACGCGCGCTGGGAAAGTGGCTGCACTCGCTCGCCGTCTTTGCTGAACCCCCCCTCCGGCTGATAGCCCACGCCGGAGACAGTAAATAGCTCTCCGCCCGCCAGCACTTGTTGCACCGTCATCTGGTTTTGCGTCAAGGTGCCGGTTTTGTCCGAGCAAATAACTGTGGTACTACCCAGCGTCTCCACCGCAGGCAGCTTGCGAATAATTGCCTTGCGTTTGGCCATGCGCGCAACGCCAATCGCCAGAGTAATGGTCATAGCGGCCGGCAACCCCTCCGGGATGGCGCCCACCGACAGCGCGACCGCCGCCATAAACATATCGAACAGCGGTTCCCCGCGCAGCACGCCGACTACCAGCGTAACGCCAGCAAGGCCAAGAATAACCCACAGCAGCATACCGCTAAAATGCGCAATTTTTTTGGTCAGAGGGGTTGCCAGCACATCGGCGGCCGCCATCAGCTCATTAATGCGGCCCATTTCTGTTTGATCGCCAGTGGCCACCACCACGCCAATACCAGTGCCGTAAGTCACCAGCGTCGACGAGTAACTCATGTTTAGCCGATCGCCCAGACCAGTGTCCGCAGCAACGCTGTCAGTGTGCTTGGCAGCGGATACAGATTCGCCGGTCAGCGCAGACTCATCGATCTGCAGCTCGCGGCTGTGCAGTATACGAAGATCTGCGGGTACCTTATCGCCCGAGTGCAGCAGCACCACATCGCCCGGCACAAGCTCAGTGGAAGATACGATTTGTTTCTGACCACTCCTGCGCACCGTTGCCTCGCTGTCCATGCTGCGCGACAGCGCGTCCATAGCCTTGACCGCCTTGGACTCCTGCACAAAACCGATAACGGAATTTACCAGCACAACGCCAAAGATCACCCCGGAGTCGACCCACTCCTGCAGTGCCGCTGTGATAACGGTCGCCCCCAGCAGTATGTAGACCAGCGGTTGGTTAAACTGTAGTAAGAATAAAACGAGAGGATGCTGGCCTTTTTTCTGGGTCAGAACATTGCGGCCGAACTGTTGTTGACGTTGATCGACTTCAGCGGCGCCCAGCCCCTGTTCCAGGTCTGCCTGTAACAAGCCGATCACCTCGGCTGCGGGCAAATTGTGCCAGTTCTTATCGTTGATTTTCTGCATTGTTTGTTATGTGTTGAGGAATGGGAACGAAATAACCTGATCGTTATTGCGCCGGGTTTCTGTTCGTCTTCAAGGCGTGGTAACACGCGCATAGTCGAACTATGTCACTGTTACCGCAACGAAGAAGGCGGGCGAAAAAACAAGCAGGAACGTCAAGTTATTTCGTGATCGTTCCTTAATGTCACCGGGCTTACAAAGCCGTCAGGCTTTACAGTCAACACTGAACAGTCAATTTGCGCAAGAATATTCTCGGCAGTATTGCCGATAAGCCAGCCTGGAATACCCGCGCGACCGACCGTGCCCATGACAACGAGTTCAATACCAATATCATTTACCAGAGATAGGACTGTATTACTGGCGTCGCCATTAATCAAGTATATCTGTGGCTTAGGCAAGCGCCTCCGCGGTTTAACACCGTCGTTTGCCGCTTCATCCGGCGCGACGCAGTGTTTCTCCACCAGTGCTTCAAGCCAGCGCCTGCGCTTTTGTTGCTCTTGCTGCAGCATTAGATCGACTTCGGCTTTTGAGGTACCCGAGCGCGCCGAGCGGAGAAAGCTTTCGTACTCTAAACGCCAGCCATGCACGACATGCAGCTCGTCAAACTCGGTTACGGCCAGACTGCTTGCCAGAGCAAGAATTTGCGGATTAAGCGCATCATCGTGGGCATCGTCCGCATCATAATCGACGGCTGCCAACAGCTTGCGCCGGGTTTTTTTCTGAGTCGACTTAGTCACCCACACCGGGCATGGACACTGACGCATCAGCTTCATATCCGCACCGCCAAACAGCCTCTGGCCGAGACCGGTCGGGGGCTCGGCACACTTAATGACCAGGTCGCGCCGCTGCTGCAGCACGTCACGGATGATTTCCATAAATCCTTTGCCAACGCGTATTTCAACGTCGATGTCGGCGTCAGCGGCCGAGCTGCCTTTAATTAGTGCCTGCAGTCTGGTGCGCTGCAGCGCCTCCATCTCGCTTTGCACTCGATACGCGGTTAACTGAGCGCTCACTCTGGGTATTATCGGTGCATCGACCAATCCTAATAACGTGAGCTTCGCCTGCTGGTGATTGGCTAGCGTTAACGCATGTTCGAATGCCGCTGCATTTTCGGCAGCCGCAGTGGCGACAAAAAGTATGTTAGTAAAGGGTTTCATGACGATGTACTCCGTTGCTTTGCGCAAAATTCTCTAGCTGATAGCAATGAGCTGCAGTTTCAACTCTCTTTCTACGGCTTAGCAGACAATAGCAATCCAGCGGCGACCACGGCATTCGGAGTATCCCTCGGGAGGCTGTGGAAAACACGTAGTTGGATATTGTGCGAACCAACAAGTCAGTATAAGTCAATAGTGGTTATCCACAGTGTTTTCCAAATTGGAGAGAGACTAGAATCCAAGGTGCTTAAATCATTTCGATTGGGTACAGCTTGGAGAATAGTGATGAATCGTTCAATGCATAGCACAGTGTCCGGGTTGGACTCACGCTCAGGCAAAGGTTTGGCAAAAGCACCGATTGCGTTAACTCGGCATGACCTCAGGTGTTTGGAGCGCTTGCTGGAAAGCGACCGCGTCAAAGCTATACCAGGCACAGCCGCATTGCAAGACGAGCTGGACCGCGCCGACGAGGTCGCGCCGGAAGACATCGCAGCCGATGTAGTCACCATGAATTCGACGGTACGCTTTGTGGATGAAGAAGCCGACGTGGAGCATGAATTGACGCTTGTCTATCCGCATGAGGCGGGTAAAGCCGGGACCGTTTCAATTTTTGCGCCGGTCGGCAGTGCGCTGCTTGGCCTTTCAGTAGGCCAAAGTATCGAATGGCAGGTTCCGGACGGCCGCAACCTCGTGTTGCGCGTCATTAACGTAAGTAATCAGCCGGAGGCGTGTCTGCGTCAGGTCGCGGTCGCAAGCTAGCGCAGCCACCGGATCTATGGCCCTGGCGACGTCTGCTCTAAAATGGAGCGCGACACCGATCAAAAACAGGAGCGCATTAAAAAGACAGCCAACGTGTTTTTCGCGCCGTTGATGAGGCGCTGCGGGAACATCACTCGCAGCCCCGGGGTTTGTCGTTATCAAAGCAGCGCCCCATTAGCGACATTCTACGAATAGCGTTCACGTCGATGACCGTTCATACTAAGGTTTTCAACCATCTGGTAACGATCATTGGAAAACGGTAGAGTCATCTACGTTGTTGGCCCCGAAGAGGACATCAGTCCCGCACTCAGTGCGTTGGTCGGCAGGTATCAGATACGCGTTGACACATTTCTCAACGCGGAAGATTTTTTGCTTGCCGTGCCGACGCAGACAGCACAGCTCGGTACCCTTTTAGTGGCAGCCGATCTTTCAGGCCTGTCCGGCCTCGCATTGCTTCAACAACTGCGCGCGCAGGGCTTATCAGCACCGGTGATTGTAGTGACCCAGCACGCCAGCCGCGACACGCGCGCAGAGGCTCTGCAGCTTGGCGCAACGGCGGTCATCGAAAAACAGCTCGTTACCGCTTTTCTGGCGGCGCGATTTGCGCAGATTTTTCCCGCTATGGCGGCCTTGCCTGGCGTTAAAACCTCGATAAGGCTGCGCAATAATCAACTTGCCACCTTCCGCATGATGAGCCCCGATGACGCGGCGCTTGAGCAGGCGTTTGTGCAGGGCCTGTCGGCCAACACGCGCTATATGCGGTTCTTTTCGCTAATTAAGCAACTCTCACCCGAGATGCTGGAACAGTTCACCAACCCGGAATATCCCAGGACCTATGCGCTGATTGCCACTGTTTCCAATGCCGGTCAGGAGCAGCAGGTAGGAGAAGCGCGCTATGAACCTTATGGCGATAGCGGCGTGGTGGAGTTCGCGGTCGTAATAGCTGACGCATGGCAGAATCTGGGTTTGGGTGGCCGACTCATGCATGGCCTTGCCGCAGCCGCTGCCGTTGCCGGCGTAAACCGATTAGAAGGTCAGGTGCTGCGCAATAATCACGGCATGCTGAAGTTAATGGAAGCGCTGCGCTTCAACTTCTCACCGTTTGATGATGATCCCACTATTGTGCGCGCCAGCAAGAATCTTCGTGGCGACGGCGATACATCTCGCCCGGCGTCGAGCTAAGCGCTAACTTTGCCTGTAGATATCGTAATGCAATACCTTCGTATATTTTATTGGCACTCATTTATCATTACTCCGAACGGTATCTGATATCTTCACCGCTGCGCACCGGTGGGCCTTTGCTATCGCACCGCTGACCAGGCCAGCAAGACCACGCCGCCGGCGATCAAACCAATGGCCAGCAATTGCGTCAACGACAGCTGCTCGCGCAGCAACACATAACCGACACTGGTGGTCACCAGCAAGGAACCACCGATGATCAGCGGATTACCCACCGCCACCGGCATACCACGCGCAAAGATGTAGAAGGTCAAAATTTCGACCAGCCCGATTGCCAGCCCGGCGAGGGTAGCCAGCAGCAGCCCCTTGCCGGTACTGTGGATCACCGTAGCGTTGCTGCGCACGTACAGCAACAGCGCCAATCCAAAAAAAGCCGCTACGAACTGCAGCACTACCGCACCGAGCAAAGCCTCTATATGTGCGGACGAGAGTTTGATAAAGACGTTGTAGAGTCCGAACATCAACGCCGCGACGGCGACTAGAAAATAGGTCAATGATTTCTCCCGTGAGATCGATTCCTGGCTTTACAGAAAAATCTGACAATGACTACGGACGGCTTTTCAACCCCCCTTTTAAGTGACAACGAGCCTTAGCCTTAGCAGATTGAATGCGGCTTTATTTACGGCCCTCGAGCATTACCGGTGACTCGAAACCTGGCGGCTTAATCGTTAGCACCGAGCAGTTTAGCTGGTCGAGTATCGCCTCTGCGGTGTTACCGATAATCAGGCCAGGAATACCACTGCGGGCCACCGTACCCATCACTACCAGGTCTGCCCGCAGCTCATTTGCCAACGCCGGTATGACATCCACCGCCGATCCCTGCCGCAGATGAAAGCTGGGGGCGAGATAGTCATAAGCTTCGGCACCCAGATTCTGTTGCAAAATTTGCCGCAGCCGGTCCATGCCCTCGCTGCGTCGCGCGCGTTCCGCCTGCGTCATGGCTAACGCGGCTGCTTGTGGGTTGTCTACCCAAAGCTGTACGAAGCCTGCTTCGGGCACGTCCCAGGCGTGGACTAAATGCAGGTCGGCAAACTCCGCTATCGCCAGCGAGCTGCACAGCTCGATGATCTCCCGGTTCAGGTCCTGTGCGGCTGACTCGGGTGCAAACGTATCGAAATCCAGCGCGACCACGATATTGTCGTAGCTCAGTTTCTCCGCCGGCTTCATCAGCCACACCGGGCAAGGACATTGCCGCAGCAACTGCATATCGTCACTGCCAAATATTCTCTCCAGAAAACGCGGGTCCTCGGCAGGCTTGATCACCAGGTCATGTTGATTGCGCAATACGGTTTGAATGACCTGCAAAAAACCGGTGCCGATCAATACGTCATGCTGAATGTCTAGCCCCTCGCGGTAGGGTTCGATCAATGCTCCCAGCGTTCGCTGTCTTTCAGTTTTGATCGCCGCCTGCATACTGGCGGAGTCAGGTATGCCGTCGCGCCCTCCCATCCCCCTTCGAACTGGCATCAGCACGTCAACCACAGTAAGACTCGCCAGATTATTTTCCGCCAGCGCCACTGCCCGCTCCAGCGTAGGTTCGCACGTCATACCTGGCGCGGTAATATACAATATGTTTTTAAAGCTTTTCACTTTCATGTTGATGTTACTCCTGCATCGCAGTTTAACGGTGCATACGGCCAACTTCACCGCGCTGCCAAAATGTGGCTACCGTTCGGGCTTCTCTTCCAGCACCGGTTTATAGTCCCAGTCTCTTACCTCCTGGAACATCAGGTCGATATCGTCGGCCGGCACGCGCAGCATTTGCAGGGCGATTGCGCCAAGCCGCAGACTCGCTTCAATGGCTTCCGGGTAGGCGCGCGTAGCGCCTGCGGCAAGCAACTCCGAGCTCGATTCAAGGTCCCGCGCGCGCGCAATGACCGGTACGTGTGGGGCACTGTTGCGCAGAAAAGTGACGGCGCGCAGTGCGATGGCGGGGTCACTAACGCAGAGCACGACCAAAGCGGCTCGCTCTACCTGCACCGTCGCCAGCAGCTCCGGGTCAGAGATATCGCCATACTGCACTTCGTGGCCATCGATCCTGCCCTGCGCTACCCGCTGCGGATTGGTGTCAAACGCGGTAAAAGCGATGCCATGCGTCTGCAGTAGCACGGCAATGATATGGCCAACACGACCATAACCGCCGATCAGTACCTGCGGCTCGGACGCGTTCGGCGACGTTGCCGCCGTGTCGTCGGCTGGACCAGGCTTGACTGCGACCAGGCGCGCAGCGATCGCATGGTTAAACCGAATAAGAAAAGAGCCGGCCACCATCGAGAAAAATACTGACGTCAACGCTATCTGACCCAGTCGAACGTCGATTACGCTGGCTTCCAGTGCAATGGCGAGCAGCGCAAAACCGAACTCGCCGCCCACTGCCAGCAGCAACCCCGTACGCCAGGCCGTCACCGTGGTGATGCCACTCATACGTACCATAGCGGCCACCAGCACAGACTTACTCGCCAGGATGAGAACGGCGCCAAGCAGCGCCCAGTGCCAGATTTCAGGCACAGCCGCCGGGTCGACCAGCATGCCTATACCAACGAAAAACAAACCTAGCAGCACATCACGGAAAGGCCGTATGGTCGATTCCACCTGGTGTCGAAACTCGGTTTCGCCCAGCATCATGCCGACCAGGAACGCACCGAAGGCCAGCGACAAACCCAGACTGTTAGTGGTCCAGGCCGCCAGTAAGGCTACCAACAAAACCGCCAGCGTAAACACCTCGGCTGATCGCCGCCTGGTAACCAGCCGAAACAGTGGACGCAATAACCATCGGCCCGCAAAAAACACCAGCGCAAACGCCAGCACCGCTTTGCCAAGTGCCCACCCCAGCTCGCCGGCAAGTACGCCACCGCCGGCTGCCGTACCCAGCACCGGTATCACCACCAGAAACGGCACGGCGGTGACATCCTGAAACACCGACATCGCCAATCCAAGACGACCGTGAGGGCTGTCTTCTTCGTTTTGCTCGGCGAGCTGACTGCCGATGATCGTTGACGACGACTGCGCAAACACCGCGCCGATTACAAAGGCGGCTGCGGCGGGCACGCCGGCCAGCCACAGCACAACAGCGACGACGGCCGTCGATAGCATCACCTGCGCCGTACCGAGCCCCAGCACTTGATGCCGCAACGCATGCAGCTGGGGCAGCGAGTAGTTCAGACCAATCGTAAACAGCAGAAACACCACGCCAAACTCGGCAAGGGTTTTGAATTCGGGCACGTTGAATGTTGGCCCAACGGTATGCGGGCCGAGAATTACTCCTACCAGTAAATAGCCAATACTGGTAGGGATATGCAGCTGTTGAAACGCAACGACGACCGCGACCGCCACACCCAAAAGCATCAGGATTTGGCCGAGGTGTTCCATCATTCTGCCTGCTCCCGTGGACGGTCCGTACAAAGGCGATAGGTGTACCAGATGACTTCAGACATCTGTGCGCAGCTGCTCCGAGTCTAACCCTTAACTCTGATTCACATCAATTGTGGATAACCACTATTGACGTGGGACCTATTCCGGCAGCGAGTTTAACTGGTACAGAGCGAGCAATAGCCGTGTAGGCTTAACACCATACTCACCGAACCATTGCTCCCATATCTTGCCGATTTGCCCGCGGTAGTAGATGTCGGACAGGGCGCGGTTGACGACCAAACGAAAGTCGGCGTCATTGCGCCGCACGGGAAAGGCGTATGGTTCGTAAGAGAGTAGGTCGGCGGTCAAGCGCAATGATTTCCGTTTCGGGCTGGTGAAGATCAGGCCAAGCAGGTTGGCTTGATCGCCGCCGACCGCCGCCACTTTGCCCTTCTCAAGCAGTTGCATTGCGGCGTGGTGGTCGTCAACAATATCAAGCTCGGCGTTAACACTGTGCTCCTTAAAACGCTTGCGCAGCACATCGATAGTCGTCGTATTAGCGACCACGGCCACGCGCTTGTTTTGCAAATCATTGATGCTCCCAACCCGTGCTCGCTTCGTTGTTAGAAAGCTGGTGCCCGACATGTAAATCAGATTGGAAAAGTCAACAAGTTGCTGGCGTGAGAACGTGGTTGTCGTTGCCCCACATTCGATATGTGCGTCGCCTTTCTCGATAGCGTCGAGGCGACTAAGCGCGGTTACTCGAACATACTCTACTTTGAAGTCGCCGGCACCAATGCGCTCACCCACTTTTGCCGCAATGATATTACACAGATCAATGGAAAAACCCTGCGGTTTGCCCTTTTCATCCAGCGACGAGAATGGCGGAATATCATCGCGATAGGCAATTTTAAAGACGCCGGATTTTTTAATATCCGCCAACGTGTCGGCAGCAACGTTCACAATAACACCGAGCAGCATTGTCGCTAAAAGTATACGGTTCGTTAGTTTCGGCATACGTTCCCTCTCCATTACAATCGATGTTGTTGCCAGTGCCAGCCCGGCTAACGTTTTGCTCAAGCGGCAATGGATCTGCTTTAATTGACGTTGCTACCGGGCTAAGTCTTATGGCAGCAATACGGTCGAACCGGTTGTTTTGCGCCCCTCCAGATCCTGATGTGCCCTGGCCGCATCCTCCAAAGGGTATGTCTGGTTGACTTCTATTTTTACGGCACCCGAACCAACAACTTCGAACAGCTCAGCCATGTTGGCCTGCAGCGCTGCGTCGGACGCTACATAAGTCATCAGCGTTGGCCGGGTTAGATATAGCGAACCCTTGGCCGCCAGCACACCGGTATCGAAATTCTTTATCGGACCGGAAGCGGAGCCAAAGCTGGCAAGTAGACCGCACGGCCGAAGACTATCAAGCGAAGCTTCCAGCGTAGCCTGACCGACACCGTCATAAACCACGGCTACCCCCTCGCCACCGGTCAACTCACGCACTCGTTCAGCCACGTTTTCCTCGGTGTAATTAATCACCTCATCGCAGCCCATCGATTTTGCCAGCGCAGCTTTTTCTGCGGAGCTGGTGGTGCCAATGACTCTAACACCCAGATGTTTTGCCCACTGCACGGCAATAAGACCCACGCCACCGGCAACTGCGTGCCAGAGAATTGTGTCGCCTTGTTTGACTTTGTAGGTTTCGCGTAACAGATAACGCGCCGTCATGCCCTTAAGCATCATGGCGGCTGCGGTTTCATCCGCGATAGAATCCGGCAGTTTTGCCAGCCTGTTGGCCGGCATATTGCGAGCCTGTGCATAGGCGCCTATCGGCCCCGCGCCGTAGGCAACGCGGTCACCCTCTTTCAAGATAGTAACGCCCTCACCAAGCGCTTCAATAACACCGGCCGCTTCCAGGCCCAAACCACTCGGCAATGGCAAAGGATAAGCGCCGGAACGATGATAGGTATCGATATAATTAAGCCCTATCGCCGTGTGGCGCACCCGCACTTCGCCCTGTTCCGGCATACCTGCATCAAAGTCTTCGTATTGCATGACCTGCGGACCGCCGGCCTGATGAATTCTGATCGCTTTCATTTGTGCGCTTGCCCCTGTGAAGTTGCTGGCGTCGGTAACCGTGAGGTAGCGTATCACATAGACAAACCCTTTCCAGCCCGAATCATGCTGACTTATTCGGCTAGCTTGTAGCGACGATCGATAGGCCGGCGCATCAGTTGGCGCGACTCGTTGAGGCTCGAATTGCAATTTCGCTCACCAGGGGGTTCTTCATGGGCAACACCGCTGACACCATTCTCACCCAGCTTGACTGCTCATTGTTGACGATCAAACCCACTGGCTACGTTAGCCCGGTCGTGTTGGAGAACTAACCGCCGCAAGAACTGTGCTGCCGACACGGGTTGAACGTCTCACGGCTGATACTGTTGCACGGCAGCACCGAGAATTGGCCTTGACTCGGCGTCTTGCGCGGAATAGACGCCACTCATTTTACGCGCGATCATCGCTGCGTTTTTTTTGATCTTCTCTGCATTAGGCCCGGCGAACAGTTCGTCTACCGTTTGCTGAAACAGATAGACCCAATGGATAAAATGCTGCGGTGACAAATGCGCTTGCTGATTGAGCAGTTTATGCACCTGATAAGGGTTACCGCGATAATTGCGCACGCCAAACAGCTGCATTTCCCAGAAGCTGGCAATTTTTGGCAAATGATACTGCAAATCCAGACTTTTAATATTGGTAAAAAAGAAACCGATAATCGGGTCCCGCGTCGCTTTGCGATAAAACTGCATTACCAGCAGGTCGAGCGCTTTACGGTCTGTGATATCCGGGTTTTGTTGCATCGTAGCCTCGCCTTGACATTTAATCTTCTCGCAGAAAATCGCGCAGCACGACTGCCTGGTTGTGCGCTTCATCCTTCGCGCCGTAAATCAGTGTGACGCGGCCATCGGCCACACAGTCGCGCAGTTTTTGCAGGTCATCCGAACCTTCCTTCAACTCCTTGCGGTAACGGCTGTCAAACTCCGACCACTTTTCTACGTCATGATCAAACCATTTGCGTAGCGAGTCAGACGGGGCGACCGCTTTCAGCCAGTGGTCAAGCTCTATTTCATCTTTGGATACTCCTCGCGGCCAAATACGGTCGACCAGTATTCTGCTGCCGTCCTGTTTGCCTGGTTTCTCGTAAGCCCGTTTGATGCGTATTTGCATTGCCTAATCCTATATTCCAGATGTTTTACTTACAAATGACGAGGTATTCGGTGTAACAATACACGGTTGCTTGCTTACCGTAGCCATTTTAACATGTATTATTAATGCATGTTAAGAGGGTTGAAGCACATGCACCAGGCTGGACATCGACGCTAAGATGTATACTCAGTATAAAGTTTTATAACAACAGGTTTCTGACTATGCGGCTGACAGCTTACACAGACTATGCGCTGCGGGTTCTTATGCACGTGGCATTGCGCGACGGCGAGCGGGTACGCATCGTCGAAATCGCCGACAGTTTCGGTATCTCACACAATCATTTAACGAAAGTGGTGCATAACCTTGCTACGCTGGGCTGTTTAATTACGGTGCAGGGGCGCAACGGCGGCATGCGGCTGGCGCGCCCGCCGGCCGAGATCACGGTCGGTCAGGTTGTACGCGCCTTTGAGCCCGACGTCAGGCTGGTGGAGTGTTTCGACACGACGACTTCACAGTGCGTTATTCAACCGGCTTGCGTGCTGAAAGATGTATTGCAACACGCGGCCGAGACCTTTCTGCAAGAACTCGATCAAGTGACGCTGGCAGACCTGCTGCAGCCACGGCACAAGCTCACGTCGCTGCTTGAATTACCAGCAGCGCGGCCGATTTAGCGCGGCACTAAAATCTGCCAACGTTATATGCGAGCGCTGTGGACTGAACTCAGCACGCTGCCGCAACTATCTCCCCTTCCCAACACGCGCCTTTCACAGTTCTCGATTTGTATAGCATAGAGGTGCCCAACGCATGATAAACGCTGCTTTGCTGGCATCGTTTTGCATGACGGCAAGCAATCCCGCACGCCGGGAACCTTTTCGTTCTCTTCTGCATCCTTAACAGTGACAAACCAAAATATCATTGGTTCGGCTGAAAACAGCCAGCAATTGCATTCGAAAAGGAGTTGAACATGAAAACTGATAGTCAACAATCATCCTCACGAAGTCTCTCACCGACTATGTTGTCGGCAACGACGCATCCCGACCGGCGACGCTTTATGCGCGGGGCCGGCGCGCTCACTTTTTCCGGGCTCGCTGTCGCTCTGCTCGGCGGCCGCTCGACCGCGCTTGCGGCCGGCACACCGGACGCTGCGGTGCAACAGGACATTCGCATACTCAATACCGCGATGGCGGCCGAGCATGAGGCGGTCGCTGCCTACCAACTCGGTGCGGACAGCGGCCTGCTGGAACCCGCCACGCTCAAAGTCGCGGTCACTTTTCAAGGCCACCACAAGCAACATGTGGACGCGCTGGTGAAAGCAGTACGCAGTCTCGGTGGTGAGGGAGTGGATGCCCGTGCCAGCTACGACTTTCCGGTGGACCAGCTGAAGGCGCAGACTGACGTGCTGAAATTCGCCGCCGGGTTGGAACGCGGTGCAGTGAGCGCCTATGCCGGTGCAATACCGTTATTTGATAACCGCGACTTATCCTCTGCTGCTGCCAGCATCCTTGCCGATGAGTCTATGCACTGGGCCGTACTGCGCAGTGCGCTTGGCCTAGACCCGGTACCAGGTGCATTTTTTTCATAGGGCTGCAGCGAGAATATAGCATATGCAACCCGCAGATAAGTTGCACGCATGGTTGCCGGCGGCGACAGCGCTGTTGCTGTTGTCGCTGCCGGCCAGCGCCTCACCCGCAGTTGCCGACCCGGCAGCGGGCGAACGCGTTTATGATCGCTGTATGGGCTGTCATTCGCCGGATCGCAATCGCACCGGACCGCTGCATTGCGGGCTTTTCGGTCGCGTTTCCGGCACGGTAAAAGCTTATGATTATTCAAAGGCGATGCGCGCCGCGGCGATCACCTGGAACAGCGAAACGCTGGACCACTTTCTCAAGGCGCCGCTTACCGCAATACCGGGAACGACGATGGGATTTGCCGGTATTGCGGATAACGGCGACAGGCGTAACCTGATAGCATGGCTGGCTACCTTGACCGCCGCGTCACCGCAATGTAGTGGTGTACAGAAACGATAGCGAAGCAATGAGAACCCTCAGCTTGGAAATTCTGCCCCGCTGTCGCGCAGCAAGCGTTGTCGAAATAAATGTTCTGCTATCGCCTTCCGGGCGACATGTATTTTTACGAGAGGAAAGTCGTGAACAAGAGTGCAATCGTCAGTAAAAGCCCTGCCGAGTTCAGCGATGCGGAATTGCTGGTAAAGGTACTGGCGGGCGACCTGGATGCTTACGAAGGCATTATGCGCCACCACAATCAGCGCCTGTTTCGCCTTGCGCGCAGCATCGTGACCGACGATGCCGAGGCGATGGATGTTGTGCAAGAGTCCTTCATCGTTGCGTACCAGCGCTTGGCCGATCTGAAAAGTCCTGCTGCTCTGCCGATCTGGCTGGCGCAGGTAGCGCGCAACGCCGCGCTTATGCGGCTGCGAAAAAGCCGCAGGTTTCTCTATATGGATGAGCCCGATTTCGAAAATGTACTGAATTTGTCAGCGCCGGTGCGACACCAGGATCAGCCCGACCGCAATTTGGCGAACGCGCAGCTGCGACGCTTACTTGAAGACTGCATTGACGAGCTGCCGGATGCATTTCGCACGGTATTTATGCTGCGTGCAATCGAGCACTGTTCGGTAAAAATCACGGCGGAAATTCTGGAAATCGAACCCGCGACCGTGAAGACTCGCTTGCATCGCGCCAGATTATTACTGCAGAAAAGAATCATGCAGTACAGCGAAGCCTCCGGGGTTAGCGTTCACGAGTTTGCGGGGCATCGTTGTGATGCGGTTGTTCACAATGTGCTGCACATACTGCGTACGACGCTACGCAGTTAAAGCAATTATCCTAGAAACCGCAGTTGGGCGCGGAAAAGATGTTGAGATTGCCAGAGCAGTGGCGGGCTGATCAGAGCGAGATTTGTTGCCCCAGTTCCACCACCCGATTGGGCGGTAGATGAAAGGTTTTAAGTGGTGTTGCTGCGCTGCGCAGCATCCACGAGAACAGTTGCTCCCTCCACCTTACCATTTCACGCTTCTGTGAGAACAGAAGTGTTTCACGGCTGAGAAAGTAGGATGTCTGCATTGGATCGAGTGGTAAATCGAGCGGCGCCAGGGCTACCAGATTAGCCGGCACATTCTGGTCTTCGAGGTATCCGAAGTCGAGTTCCGCACGGTAAAAGCCTGCCCCGAGCTGGTTGCATCGCAAGCGTTGGGATTCCCCAATACTCGCTCTATCCAGCGTACGGACGGTGAGTAGAACAATTGTCTTGTGCACTACTTTATTGTGTTTGAGATTATGCAATAGCGCCGGCGGGATGCCGTAAGGATTACGGGTCAAAAAGATTGCAGTACCTGGCACGCGCTGCATTGACGGGAGATCCTGCAGGAACAAATTAATTGGCATGGCGCTCTCATGCAATTTTTTTATCAGTAACTGGCGGCCAGCTCTCCAGGTGGTCAACAAGGTGAAGATAACCACCCCTATAGCCAGGGGGAACCAGCCTCCATGAAACAACTTGAGCGAGTTTGCCGTAAAGAACGCTGTATCAACCAGAATGAACACGGCCGCAATCGATATCGTGATATAGCGATTCCAGCGCCAGGATAATAGCATCACAACAGTAAGCAGCAGGGAATCGATCAGCATCGTGCCGGTAACTGCGACACCGTAGGCCGCTGCCAGGTCGCTGGACTCGCCGAAACCGATCACCAGGGCAACAACCGCTACAAACAACATCCAGTTGATAAACGGTATATAGACCTGTCCCTCCTCCGAAACCGATGTATGAATGGTAAGAATGCGTGGTATAAGTTTCAGCTGAAAGGCTTGGCGAGTAACGGAAAAGGCGCCCGAAATCACCGCTTGAGAAGCGATTACGGTGGCCAGCCCCGCTAGAAGAATGACTGGCAGTAGAACGAACTCCGGTACCATACGGTAGAGCGGGTTTACCATTGCGGTCGGCTCCTGCAACACAAGCGCACCCTGCCCAAAATAGTTCAATATAAGGGCCGGCGATACGAAGGCAGTCCATGCAATACGAATCGGGCGTTTGCCAAAATGCCCCATATCCGCGTACAGCGCTTCGGCGCCGGTTAATGCCAGCACGATGGAGCCAAGAGCCAGGAAAGCAATAAGCAGGTGTTGCTGAAACAACGCCACAATGTGCCAGGGGTTCAATGCCAGCAGAATGGAGGGCATAGATGCGATATGCCAGATGCCCAGAACGGCTAATAGCGCGAACCAAACGCACATGATAGGTCCGAACCAAGTGCCTATTGAGGCGGTACCTTGCCGCTGGATCACGAACAGTCCGGTGAGGATTCCCAAGGTCAGGGGAATGACAAAATCGTCGAGGGCCGGGGTAAGCAGGCTAAGGCCTTCCACCGCGCTTAACACGGAGATGGCCGGGGTCAGCATGCTGTCGCCATAGAACAGCGCGGCAGCAAAGATGCCAAGTACTACAATCCCTGCCGACAGCCTGGTGTTTCGGGTCGCACGCAAGGCCAGCGTTAGCAGCGCCAGGCTACCACCCTCACCCCGATTGTCGGCACGCATCATAAATACAACGTACTTCAGACTGACGACCAGAGTGACCGACCAGAAGATCAGCGAGAGCACCCCAAACACTTCGGCGCGACCAGGCTCCAGGCCATGTGCGCGATGGAAGCATTCTTTGAACGCATACAGTGGGCTGGTGCCGATATCGCCATAGACGATGCCCATGGCAGCCAGGGTCAGTGGGGTGGTTCGTTTATTCACCTTGCTCATTGCGACGACGCCGCCAAGGACCAGAAAATGCTCAAACAGTTAATTTTATGCGCTCGTAATTCTGCGTGTATTGTAAACGCCCTCGGCATTGTCAATGCCGACTAGTGGCGTGGGATGATTCAATACACTAGCACCTTTCTCCAGGCTCGTCAGCGTCATTGTCCCACAACTCCCGGCTGTCAGCACAGCGGTTGGCCTCAACATAAGCCTCGCTGGCTGTATTCCCCTGTCACCATGAGTTGACCGACACCGCTGCCGTGGATACATATTGCCGGCGGCCCGTTATTTATAGTAGATTGGGCGCAAGCTGGGGTTAATTCTAATGGCACTTAGTTAAGCGATTAGACCGGCCTGAACAGAGTGCCATTCGGGTTAATTGCACCTATACTCGCGAACACGAGGGTTGGGTTTGCGTAACTGGTGGAACATCGGGCGTCTGGAAGAAGTTCGAGGTAATCGACGTCTGACATCTTACTCAAGGGGCGCTCCTGAGTACGGGCATTAGACCGCATAATCGACGTTTTGAGGAAACGACCATCATGCATACGTCCAGTGGCGATCGAGCCTTTGCCGGGTCCATTCCACAGTTATATGAGCAGTACCTGGTCCCACTGATTTTCGACCCGTATGCGAAAGATTTAACCCGCCGAGTAGCTTGTCTTGCTCCGTCGGCTGTTTTGGAGATCGCCGCAGGGACTGGGGCGGTCACGCGTCACCTGGCGGCTCAGTTGTCCGCCGACGTATCGATCGTATCTACCGATCTTAATCAGGCAATGCTCGATCACGCCGTGAGCGTCGGTACGAGCCGCGCAGTAACGTGGCGGCAGGCCGATGCGATGAATCTTCCGTTTGGCGATAGCGGCTTCGATGCGGTAGTGTGCCAGTTCGGCACTATGTTCTTTCCGGACAAGTCGGCAGCCTTCGCTGAAATACGCCGGGTTCTGCGTCCGGGTGGGACGTTCTTGTTCAACGTATGGGATCGAATTGAGGACAACGAATTCGCCGACTGCGTCAACCAGGCGATGGCGCACCTGTTTCCAGCCGATCCTCCCCGATTTATGGCAAGGCTGCCGCACGGCTACTACGACAAAGCGGTGATCAGCAGCGCTCTTGCTGATGGCGGCTTCACGGGCCCCAATGTGTTCGACACCGTCAGCGTGCAAAGTCAGGCCGAGTCGCCTCGAATTGTCGCGATTGCATACTGCCAGGGAACACCGCTACGCAACGAACTCGAGGAACGCGGCGCCTCGATTCTGGACGAAGCAACGGACTTTGCCGCTGCCGCCATTAAAGAGCGCTTTGGTGCTGGCTACATCACTGGCAAGATTCAGGCACTCATCGTCTCGGCTACGAGGGAGGCGTAGGGCGAATGCGGTCTAACGATCAGGAAATGCGCGAACGTAACAGGATGGCACACTTGTGCCATTCTATTTCTCGCCCAGCGGTATCAGAGAAACGGCTGGCAGTCAGCTCGCGGGTAGGCTGAGATTCGCACTGAAGACCCCGTATCGAGAGGCAAAAAAAATCAACACCGGCAAGTTCACACTGAACTCCACCGGTGCTGCAGTTCTCACCTGGATTGTTTAATCTCTTTGTCGATTGTTTCAACCGCAAGAATGGAATGCGCACAGGCAGCACCGGCGCGCGTCCCGGCAGCGACCCGGATCGCTTCCATCACCTCAACTTTAGTCACACCGCCACTAAGTACCGCCTTGGTATGGCCGCGAATACAGTACGGACATTGGGTAAGAAGACAATACGACTGATTTTTTCGTTAGTAAAACGATAAATAATAGCGTTTTGCATTGATTTTCTCGATATTAAATCGCTCGCTAACAGATTGTGGAGCACCGCTCCTGCATTGTTCTGCTAGTATCCATGCGTCTCTTTTCACAACGTTCCCTCAAGCATACCTTCATACGTACAAACTGCTATACGGAATTTCCGCGATGGCGCTGTGGAAACCACGTAGACGGCAATAACGATCCTGACAGGTTTTATCTCCCCGCAATACGGCGTGGGTTCGGTACCTACGGTTTAGCTGTCAGTGAGTGGCTACTTACCATAACAATGAGCGCGCTTATCTACGGTATTGTCGCTATTGCTAACTATTTCAACGTCAAGCTTAGTATGTTCCGGGGATTGCCCTCTACTGCCGTTCTGGCTTAAGGCTTAGGGCTTAGGGCTTAGAGCCTACCGCTATTCGCGTCAGCCACGCTGAACCACGAAGACAAGGTACGCTACATAGACCAGCAGAAACATAATGCCGTGCCAACGACTAATCGTTGCTTTCCGGCTCAGCGCCAGCGCTACGATGATTAACGTGGTGGCAATGACCACCATTACCAGATCGGTGTTACTGACCACATCGAATGGCAGGTCCGAGACCAGCGCTGTCACGCCCAGAATCCACAGCAAATTGAAAATGTTAGAGCCAATCACGTTGCCCACAGCGATATCCGTTTTGCCACGATAGGCGGCGACAGCCGAGGCGAACAATTCGGGCAACGACGTGCCGACCGCAACAACAGTGAGGCCAATCAACGATTCGCTGACTCCGAAGTTACTGGCGATCTTTACGCTGCCGTCCACGACCCAGCTTCCTCCGAGGATCAGCCCGAGCAAGCCAAGCCCTACGAAAAAGATTGATCGTGATAAACGCATTGGTGGCGCGGAGGTGGAGTCTTGTGAATTCGCGCCTTCTCTCGTCAGTTTATAGACGTAAGTCATAAACAGAGCGAAAAAGAATAGTAATATCGCGCCATCCAGTCGGCTTATCGCCAAACGAGTATCCTGGGAGAACAGCGCTGCGTTGGCAAGAAAACCCACCAATAACGCAGCGGTGAGAGAGAAAGGAATTTCCGAAAGTACGGTGGCGTCATTTACCGGAAGTGCACGAATAACTGCCGCCACACCGAGAATTAGCAGTACATTCGCGATATTGCTACCCAACACGTTGGCAATCGCCAAGTCGGATTGACCGTCAAGATTCGCCGAGAGACTAACCACCAGTTCCGGCATGGATGTACCGAACGACACGATAGTCAGCCCGACTGCCATCTCCGACACATTAAATTTATGGGCAATGCTGCTCGCACCTTTTACCAGCAGGTCTGCACCCACAATCAGAATAACAAAGCCTGCAGGCAATAGCAGATACGTTAGCATGGGTTTACTTCGCGAGTCAGCATGGCATGGTTAACAGGCGGCAACGAACATCATGGATTATTCAGAACCGGATCGAGGACGTTGAAGCTTTGGAAGACTTTAACACGGGCGGTTACCAGTACAGCGGGGACGAATCAACAGCGCACAAACTGATGTTTCTGCGCAAGCAATAGATAGTCTGTTACTTATACACCGATATTACCCAGGGTATTGATGATTTCGCGAATGATCCCGGCAGCTTTGGGATGTTCGTCTTCCATTTCCTGCAATAAGAGTTCCGCTGTTTCTGTGAAATCACCTGAGGGTTTGGGGCCTTCCCATTCAGCAAGCTGGCTTTGCATCTGTGCCAGCATGGCTTCCTGCTGGGGACTGGTATCGCTGTTTGCAAATTTTTCATGCAGCTGGGTAAGCAGGCCTTCAATATGTTGTTTTGGCATCCTGGTACATCCGTCGTTAATTCGCTGCAGTTTAACGTATTTTTATATTTTGCACTTGTGATATGTCAAAGCTCTTTTCCCAGGTCTGCGAAACCAATCAAACGCCGCATGACGTCGTGCAAGTTGACATTCCAATTGCCGGGCACAGTGGTTTGGCAAACGCCTGAAAGTTTTTTTGACAGGCATGCCATTGGATCACTACGGCTTTTTAGTGCTTGAGTTCCATGTAATATTCATAGTCGTCTTCGCCTATTATTGAGAATCCAAGCCTTTCGTAAAGTAACCTAGCGGGGTTTGCCTTCAATACCGCTAGTTCAGTTTTTTTATGCTTCTCTTTTGACCAGTTCAACACTCTTTGTATTACCTTATTCCCAAGCCCTTTACCCTGAAATTCTGGATGAATTTGTAATTGCATAATTTCGATTTTATTTGTCAGTTCACGATATTTAAGTGTGCCAATTTTTTTACCTGAGCAAATAATTAAATAAGAACACTCGTAGTTGGCATTTAGCCTAAACGCGTGCTCGTCGTCCGATAGATACAACCCTGCTTTCTCCAGGTGTTCAACCATTGTTAATTTTCGAAGCGTTAACAAGAAGGCTTTATCAGCTTCGGTTGCTTGAATTAGCTCAAAGCGCATTTGAT